>NZ_JBGTFY010000403.1:0-2288 GCF_041747015.1 Nostoc sp. | reverse complement strand
AAATAATCTTTGATCTCCCAAAACTACAGGAGCGCCATCTATCTTACTAACGGCTGGAGCCTGATCAGTCGGTGGAGCATTATCCTCAGAATAGGCAAAAGGTATAAATATGATGAATATAAATACTATTAAAGCCAAAATTAGAAATTTATTTATAAAAGATTTTTTACTACTATTCATACGACCTCGCGGTATGCGGGAAACTCAGTCACTTCAGTGTTGCCAGGGTTGCGACACGAGCGACTTTAGTCGCCTTGACAATTAGTCCTGTCGAGCGTCGCATCAACTTAACTTTTTTAACGCAACATTGCCCTAATCTTTTCCAATTAGCATCGCTAACTGAAACTTGTTTTTCAGTGTCGCCACTAACCCAACCAAGGAATGTTTTATTGCCTTGGGTAGCTTTGACAAAATCGCCTTTTCTAAAACCATGTCTTGTAGTAGTTCCTGCGTATTTACATCGTATTCCCCCTTTAGCTGGAACCATTAAATGTAATTGCCTGCTACTTACTGGAGGACGACGCACAATGGTAAATTGAGATTCTGTTACGTTCACATCTCCTACCCAAGAAGCACCATGATTTTTAACTCCTTACCAAGATTTATATTCAACAAATTCTGAACTTGCTAAGGTGACTGCATCAACTGCGTGAGTCTCTGGTATTTGCAACGATTTATCTGACTTTTCTTTATGCAGTCCTAAATACTTGCGGAGGTTTGATGTTTCCCACCCTTTCTTCAGTACCACCCTCGTTAGTTGAGAAAGTCGATTAATTTGATATCGTTGCCCCACCATAACGTCAGCCCTGAGTTATTGACCAGTATTTATTACTCGTCAAACTTATTTTAGGTTAATCTAGTGTAAAAAGAATTATGTGTTAAAAATTTTATTGCCAATGAATTAAAATAAAAATTTATTTATCTTAAATCGATACTCTCACTGTAGATAAATTTTGAACATACCCAACAATGAAATTTAGCGAAATCCTCCGCCAATTTGGTGAAGCAGCCAGCAATCATAGTTTGATTAGCAACCCAGAGGAAGACCCAGAAATTACAGGGGTAGCAGCCATTGATCAAGCTACCATCGGTACTCTCAGCTACGTAGAAAGTGCAAAATTTGGATCTTTTGTCGGCAATACCAACGCTACTGCTTTAATTTTGCCCCAAGACGAAAAATTACAGGTGCTTGCACAAGAACGCGGTATTATTTGGATAGCGACCCCAGATCCGCGACTGTTGTTTGCCAAAGCGATCGCACTTTTTTATCAACCATATCGCCCCATCCCAGAAATTCATCCCACTGCTGTAATTGACTCTACTGCCAAAATTGGTAGTGATGTTTATATTGGCCCCCATGCTGTAATTCAACAAGGGGTAGAAATTGGCAATAGCGCCATCATTCATCCGAATGTGGTAATTTATCCAGATGCCAAAATAGGCGATCGCACCATCTTACACGCCAACTGTACCATCCACGAACGCACCCGAATTGGTGCAGATTGCGTCATTCATAGTGCTGCTGTTATCGGTGCAGAAGGCTTTGGCTTTGTTCCTACCCGTAGTGGTTGGTTAAAAATGGAACAATCCGGCTATACAGTTTTAGAAGATGGCGTGGTAGTTGGCTGCAACAGTGCCATTGATCGCCCAGCCGTCGGAGAAACACGGGTAGGAAGTAATACAGTCATTGATAACTTAGTGCAGATAGGTCACGGTTGCCAAATAGGTACTGGCTGTGCGATCGCAGGTCAGGCTGGTATGGCAGGGGGTGTTCAACTGGGGAATCGAGTTATTTTAGCTGGACAAACAGGAATAGCCAATCAAGTGAAGATGGGAGATGGGGCGATCGCATCTGCTCAATCTGGAATTCACAGCGATGTTGCACCAGGAGAAATTGTCTCAGGATCTCCCGCAATGCCCTACAAACTATATCTTAAGGTATGCGCTGTTTATAATCGCCTGCCAGATATGTATCAATCATTAAAACAATTGCAACGTAAATTAAACAATAGCAATGATTAACTTTATGTGACATACTCCTACACTGTACTGTACTCAGTCAGTGTAGGCTTCTCACCAAATCCAGCTATTGCTTCGGATACTCGATGAGCTTTAAGAACCGGATGCCCCACGGCTCTATTTTTTAGTACAATAGCTGCATTATGATCTCGATCTAGACTGCAACCACACAGACAAGAATGCCATCTTTCATGCAACTTTTTGGGAACCTTCACCCCACAACTAGAACAATCTTGCGACGTACCCGATGGATTCACTGCAATTACCAA
>NZ_JBGTFY010000402.1:0-26469 GCF_041747015.1 Nostoc sp. | reverse complement strand
GCAACTAACATCATTAGTATCATCAATGACCTTCCCAGGCAAGAGAAGAATAAGCGCCTGATGATTCCTATTAGCCATGAGGAACTAGAAGCAGCGCATAGCTTTGCTAGTTCCATTGGGGTATCTACTAGCTATCTAGTTAGGCAGTTACTTAAGACTGCCATTGAGTCTCAGGATTTACCCAAGAGTTCTAACTAATCAAACCAAAATCCCCCTAGTAGTTAGCGCTACTAAGGGGACTATCAACAAACTAAAACTCTCTACCATGATTATAACACATATTGCGATCAATGGTGCTAGTAGAAATACTAATCACTTTAAGGATTCTTTCAGCGATAGCCTAGCCTGTGGTAACTCATGGGAATACTCCCTAGTTGAGTACCTTAAGACTCAGGGGTTAGACAAGGTTTACCAAGTAGACCAATATGTACCCTTCAGGGCAGCCTACTACAACTACAACTTTAAAACAGACCCGAATAACTGGAGAGGCAGAAAGCAATCTGAGTTACCCCAGGGTTTAACCGCCAAGTACCAAAGGGATATAAGAGTTATCCACAGGGGTAAGGGTTATAACATAGAGGTTAAGACAAAATCGGGTATCTTTGGAAACCATAACATATTAGTAGGCGGTATTGCAACCAGATGGGAGCGCTATAAGTTCCCGGTACATTTTATAGTTGCCATTGATCGCACCACAGGAGAAGCTAGGATAACTGAGGCAGATAGATTAACTAGAGAAACTAGCTGGTTAAGAGTTAAGGCTCAAGAGTTATCCTATGCAGTCCCCAGGCATTTATTCAGACCCTTAAATACTTGGCTAGATTTTCTTAAAGCCTCATAGTTATCATGCAGGGTTAAGTTGGGTAATCAATGAGTCCCATGAGTCCTATTAGCGATCGCGCTCTAGGAACTTGGCTAGATTCTAGGAACTTCAGCGATCGCATTCCCAGCATAGTGGCTCAATATCACCTTGGGGCTATTGCCTACAAGCTTGGCTACTTGGGGAATAGTGACACCTTTCTCTAGCATCATTGTGATGAATGTATGCCTAGCATTGTAGGGGTATCTGTAAGAGCCTAGATCGCCATCCTTTAGTAGTTGGGGTAGTATTCCCTTGTAAGTTTTCTTGCCTACCTTGCAACCTTTCCAGACTTGGTTAGTAAACTTGCTGTTATTTATGGGTAGCCCTGTAGGAGTCATAAAGACAAGATCCAATGGTTTAGTATCTGTAGGCTTAATACTCATCAAGAGCGATCGCAAGTCAGCATTTATGGGGAACCTTCTGACTACCCCCGTCTTGGTAGACTTCCTAAGCTTAAGGCTACTACTGTAGCTCTCAGCAAATGTAATATAACTGAAGTCATTGCTGATATGCTGCCATTGTAATGCGATCGCTTCCCCAGTTCTACAACCAGTTAAAAATAGAAACTTAACAAAGCTGTAGTAATGGCAGTGGTGGGGATGGGCTTGGAATGCTGCTAATATTGCATCTCTTTCAGCCCCGCTAAAAGGATCAATACTGTGGCTACTCTTGGGTAGCTTGATGTCAGTAGCCATTTCAGCAAAAGGGTTCACTTCGATCAGCCCAGACTTAACAGCCCACTTACCACAAGCTGATAGTAAGGTTAGCAGCCTTTTAGCTGTATCGGGGCTAGTAGTGGCTACTAAAGTATCCCTAATGGCTACTGCCTTATTTAGCTCTTGGGGTAGCCTAGCAATGTGGTTAGCATACTTTTTAAGGTAATCTCGCTGATAAGTAGTGACAGCCAACTGCGATCGCTTGTACTCGCAATATTGCACCCAAAGCTGACTTAGTGTTATTGCTTTAGCTGGCACTGCTACCAAGTCATTTAGAGTGATCACTAGGGGTATCGCTTTGAACTGGTTGTAGTAGCCTGGGATAGTTTCAGCTATCTTACCAGTGCTAATATCTGCCTCGATCTGCCAAGCTAGACTCTGAAGCCTTTTAAAGTTCTCTGAGGTGTTGTCAAGCCTAGTTGAGATATATCTCTGGCTACCAATGGCTACCGCTCTGGGTAGTCTAAGCCTTAGTTTATTGCCCTTTACCTCTATGCCTACTGTACCTGATGACTGCTTTGTAGTTGATGTCATTTGACTGAGGATCTTGTGAGATCCTCAGTTCAGCCCGGTAGCCATTGGGTAGCCAAATAGTCGGTAGCCACCCTAGTAGCCACTCTATTGGTATGGTAAAACAAGGCGGCACCCGGATTTGAACCGGGGGTGGAGGTTTTGCAGACCTCTGCCTTACCACTTGGCTATGCCGCCATACCCATAAGTTCCTATATTACCACTAAAATATCTGCAACCTGAATTTAATTTACTACTGCTAACGGGAGATTTGTCTGGTGATGGTACGCCTGAATCCGATGAAAATCTCCAAAACCTGCTGAGTCCACTACAAATACCCACTTACTAGCTACCAGTAAATCATGACTGGGCGATCGCAATGGATGAAATCTTAAATCTGGGGATGGTTCCTTGGCATAAGTCTTTTAAGCATGGTAGGAGTTTGTCAATCAAGAATCTAACAAAGTCCAGAAGTAGCCATCTGGCGCAACAAAGGAGAAACTCATCTCGCCAAACTCATTACTAATGATGTTTGTAACTTTTTTTGCAGTACTTGCTTTGATGCGATCGCAATACTCCTGTATTCCCTTCACACGGTAGGTATATAATGACATTCCTAAGCTACCTGGTTGGGCTGCCTCAAAGCGCGATTCTAAATTAATAGATTCTGGGAATCGAATGATATAAAGTCTGCCACTGCGTGCAGCCATCAAATCAGACTTGGAAGAACGGGGGTCATCAAAGGTAGTGACAATAAACTTTTCACCAGGATTAAGATCAAAAATATCTTGACCTGCTGGCGAAGATTCATCGCTAGTTTCAATATCATCACGCACACGCAGCAAACCCAAAACTTCTTCATAAAATTTCAGGTTTTCTTTGCTATCATCTTGAACGATGATTCCCATGTGAGTAAACTGACTAGTTTTAAATGCAGCATTTTGGTTAACTTGTCCGTAATGCGGCAGTGTATAGCCAAACCGTTGAAATAGAACCTGTCGAGCTAAGGGTTGCAATAGCAGCATTTCTCGTACACCAACGGCTTGCTCAATAAAAGGACGGCTTTTTCTCTCTTTGTTGTAGATAACTTCCCAATAAGGGTTGGTGTACCTAATAGGCAAACCTGCTGCTTTTGCATCCTCAACATGATTTAAGATATTTAAAACATCTGCCGTTAAGGTTGTCGCCCAGCGATTTCCCTTGACTTTCATCGACTCTATTCCTAAACCCTGATGCGTGGGATTTTGCCAAACCATCAGCCGAATTAAACCATGATCTGCATTTTGGTGATAGAGGCGGATTGAGCGTAAAGATGAATTCACTCCATATAGTTGATGGGCTGCATCTGCGGTTAATTCACCCACTTGACCAATGCAATAGCCAAATTGCTCCCAATACTGAATTGCATAGATTGGCTCCGGGATGCCAATACACACTTCATAGATACCTTCAATTGCAGTTTGTTGTTTGTGAGTCATAAGACGAGAGACGCGATTAATCGCGTTTGTACAGGAGTAAGAGTAGCGCTCTCAAGGTGAATTTTTTATTCATTACTAGCTCAGAACTCAGAAGTTGAGCCTTTGAGGTCGGAAGTTTCAAAAATCTAAAAGCAATACCTTGGGTTAAGATCCCCCCGCCTTCTTTTACCCCTTTTTTAAGGAGGTAAAAGAAGGGGTATTAGCCCCCCTTTTTAAGGGGGGTTGGGGGGATCTCCGAACACCAAATATTACTAACCTAAGCGTATTGATTCTAAAAGAACAAGTGAAGATTTTGTTTGAACGAATATGAAATTCAAGCTACATATCACCTTGACAGGGCTAGAGTTAGGAGTTGGGAGTTGGAAATTTTTACTCAAAAATATCTAACAAAGAATCCGAAAAGCAATAACTTTAATTTGTAGCTTATCATGTACCTACAAAGGTAAGATCCACCCAAATCTAGAGTTATTCTGCCTGCCCAAACACTCTTTGTATTGCACATAATCAAGAACCGCCATAAAGTTTTTTAACAGGAGTTAAGCTATGACGCAGCGATTGACTCAAGAACAATTAGCACAGATAGTCACAGAAGTAGGAGGGCTACAAGTGCGGCGGGACGCGGAACTAGACCAACAGCAGGTTAGAGAAATTTTACAAGAGTTGAATTTACCGCCAGAGTTACTAGGTGAAGCGCTGATTCAGTTAAATCGTCGTCAAGCATTGGAGGTGCAACAACGCCGGAATCGATGGATTGCTTCGGGAGTGGTGGCAGTTGTATTGGTGGCGATCGCATCTACAATATTTTTTATCCAGCAACAGAATGGTGTTTCTAGTAAGGAATAATTAACGTATGAATTTGCTGCGGCTGAGAATGCATCACTTAATCGAGCAGTTAGCCGATGAAGATTTGCAAGACATTTGGAATGTTCTTGAAGCTTTACATTGTGACTTTTATATGCTGAAAGCTATACAACAAGTGAAGCGATCGCAGCAACCGTGGGATATCTTAACCCATGAAGAAGCGGTACGACTGTTGATGTTTTTCTGATTCAGCAGTGCTTTTAGTAGCCCTCAAGTTTTGGTTAAGGTAAGCCTAGTGACTCTGGAAATACGCTATGCAAGGTCTTTTTTGCTAGACCTGAAAAATTTAGAACCTGCTGCCTACGAGCGGGTGTATGATTTTGTCTTTATTGAGTTAGCCCAAAAATGGCAGCTGAGTGATTTAAAAGAACTGCGACAGCTTGACAGTGAAGGCATTTTTCACCGCTTTACCCTCGATAATTATCTGATTGGTATAGAAATTAGAGGTGAAATTGTCAAATTTTTGCGTGTCATCCCTATGCCAGATGTTTAAGCTCAGAGTTAAGCGAACACTTAAAACTGTAAATTGTATAAGGCTAGGCAGGGATCGCCATAACCATACACTAAACTGGTTTTTGAAATAACACTTTATTTGAGATTTCCCTATGGATGCTAGGGCACTTTGGCAACGATACCAAAACTGGTTATATTTCCACGAGGGATTGGGACTGTACTTAGACGTGAGTCGGATACAGTTCGATGATGCCTTCGTGGATTCGTTGCAGCCGAAGTTTGACAAAGCGTTTGCGGATATGGCTCAACTGGAGAAGGGTGCGATCGCAAATCCCGATGAGAACCGCATGGTTGGACACTACTGGCTGCGAAATCCTGATTTAGCGCCAACTCCAGAACTTACACAAGAAATTGTCCAAACCCTAGAACAAATCGAAGCTTTTGCGGAAAAAGTCCAAACAGGTGCTATTCATCCTCCGAGAGCAAGCCGCTTCACGGATATTATCTCCATTGGCATTGGTGGTTCCGCCCTCGGTCCCCAATTCGTCGCTGAAGCCCTTGTTCCTGATTTCCCGCCCCTGAAACTTCACTTTATCGATAACAACGATCCAGCAGGTATTGATCGCGTTCTCAATCACGTCCGAAACAGCCTCGCCAGCACTTTGGTATTGGTGATCTCCAAATCTGGGGCAACACCGGAACCTCGCAACGGCATGATTGAAGTTAAAAAAGCCTACGCCGGACACAATTTGGAATTTGCCCAGTATGCGGTAGCTATTACTAGCGTTGATAGCAACCTCGATCAGCTCGCCAAAGATGAAGGCTGGCTAGCCAGGTTTCCCATGTATGACTGGGTGGGAGGACGCACCTCAGAAATGTCTGCTGTGGGGCTAGTACCAGCCACATTGCAAGGCATTGATGTTCGCGCCATGTTGGAGGGCGCAAAAGAAATGGATGACGCTACCCGCGTCCCAGATGTCAAAAATAACCCAGCAGCCTTACTCGCCTTATCTTGGTACTTTGCTGGCAATGGACGCGGCGAAAAAGATATGGTTGTCTTACCTTACAAAGACAGCTTATTTTTATTCAGTCGCTATTTGCAACAGCTGGTGATGGAATCCTTGGGCAAAGAAAAAGACTTAGACGGTAAAACTGTCCATCAAGGCATCGCTGTTTATGGCAACAAAGGCTCAACAGATCAACACGCTTACGTCCAGCAGTTACGCGATGGTGTAGCGAATTTCTTTGCTACCTTCATCGAAGTGTTGGAAGATCGTCAAGGCCCATCTGCTGAAATAGATCCGGGAGTTACATCAGGCGATTATCTTTCCGGTTTTCTCCAAGGAACCCGACAAGCGCTTTATGAAAATCACCGTGATTCAATTACAGTGACGATTCCGCAAGTCAACCCTCGAACTGTGGGGGCATTAATTGCTTTGTATGAACGCGCTGTTGGTTTCTATGCTAGCTTGATCAACGTCAACGCCTACCATCAACCAGGCGTAGAAGCTGGCAAAAAAGCTGCCGCCACCATTCTCGACTTGCAAACACGAGTGGTAGCAGTGCTACAAAAAGAAAAAACTCCTCTTTCTCTTGACGAACTCGCTTCTAAGGCAGGCGCATCAGAGCAAGTTGAGGCAATTTACAAGATTTTGCGTCATATCCATGCCAATCAGCGAGGTGTGGTTTTACAAGGTGATCTTCAGAAACCCAGTAGTTTGAAAGTTTCTGCTAGCTGATAGCTTTAGCTTGAAAATTACATTTTGTCCATAATTGTTGTATCGGCAATAATTTTTTACTGTGAAGCATTCTAGATAGGAAGTATATCTTCAGTCTAGGATGCTTCACTGTTATGTATTCAAGTTGCAACCTGAAAATGTCCACGTATTTTACCCCACCACCACGGTAACCGATAATAGTGAGATGAAAAGCCAGTTGAACTAGCCCTTTGCTGTTGGAGCGATCGTTTAAAAGACTTAATTCCTGTACACTAAGAATCTGGCAGGGGTTTTGCTCGTTATCAGCTTTGTGATCCAATAATTTAGATAATGTCTATTCTTTGAAAATCTCCCCAACCTCCTTTTAAAAGAGGGTTGGAGGGATTAAGTCTTAACTCAACCTGATTCCTTTATGAGGAATAACTATCCATTGGTAGACAAGAACAAACAAAATTTCTATCACCAAAGGCTGCATCAATACGACCAACAGCCGGCCAGAATTTATGCTCACGAGTCCAAGGCGCAGGGTAAGCAGCTTGTTCACGAGAATAAGAATGCTGCCATTCTCCAGCGATCAGACTTTCGGCAGTGTGGGGTGCGTTCTTCAAGACATTATCTTGGGTATCCACCTTACCTAATTCAATTTCGGCAATTTCTTGGCGAATAGAAATCAAGGCATCACAGAAACGATCCAACTCTTGTTTAGATTCACTTTCTGTCGGTTCCACCATGATTGTACCCGCTACAGGCCAGGAGACAGTCGGCGCGTGGAAACCATAATCTATAAGACGTTTGGCAACATCATCGATTTCGATCGCAGCTGATTTTTTGAGCGATGGCGAAGCGCCTCGCAAGCTACGCAAATCTAAAATACACTCATGGGCAACTAGACCATTTTTACCTTTATACAAAACCGGATAGTACGATTCCAGTTTCTTGGCCATGTAGTTAGCGTTGAGAATTGCCACCTTAGTTGCTTGGGTTAAACCAGCTGCACCCATCATTGCAATGTACATCCAAGAAATCACCAAGATACTAGCACTACCCCAAGGCGCAGCAGCAACAGCACCAATATTAGAGTGCTGAGTGCTAAGTGCTGTTAGCGGATAGCTAGGGTTTAGCCCGTGCTGAGTTGAGTTGTTGATAGTGACAACAGGGTGTCCAGGAAGAAAAGGGACAAGATGAGAAGCGACACCAATCGGCCCCATACCAGGGCCACCGCCACCATGAGGAATACAAAAGGTTTTGTGCAGATTTAAGTGACAGACATCCGCGCCAATATCCCCAGGACGGCAAATTCCCACTTGGGCGTTCATATTTGCCCCATCCATGTAAACTTGTCCACCATGACTATGGACAACAGCGCAGATTTCCTGAATTGGCTCCTCAAAAACGCCATGAGTCGAGGGATATGTCACCATTAAGGCAGCAAGTTCATTACTATGTTTTTCTGCCTTAGCCTTCAGGTCATCAACGTCAATATTACCTTGTGAATCACAGACAACAGCCACCACCTTCATCCCGCACATTACCGCACTCGCTGGGTTTGTTCCATGTGCCGAAGTGGGAATCAAACAAACATTGCGATGTCCTTCTCCACGATTTTGGTGATATTGGCGAATTACTAAAAGTCCGGCGTATTCGCCCTGAGAACCAGCATTTGGTTGCAGAGAAATACCAGCAAACCCGGTAATTTCAGCTAACCATTCCTCAAGTTGCCTAAACAGGATTTGATAACCTTGCGTTTGCGATGCCGGGGCAAATGGATGAATCCTGCCAAATTCCTCCCAACTTACCGGAATCATCTCAGCTGTCGCATTCAACTTCATTGTGCAAGATCCCAAAGGAATCATTGATGTAGTTAGCGACAAGTCCTTGCTTTCTAGCTTGTGCAGATAGCGCAACAACTCAGTTTCTGAGTGATAGCGGTTAAAGACTGGGTGGGTGAGATATGTACTTGTACGCGAGAGGGAGAGATGGGGAAGAGAGGGAGAAGTTAATTCTTCTAGGGTAAAAGGTAAATCATCTGTACCAGCGAAAATCTGCCAGAGGTCGATTAAGTCTTCTGGCGTAGTTGTTTCATCCAGCGAGATCCCAACAGCAGTCGCATCAAAAACCCGCAGGTTAATTTGAAGTTGTTCGCTAGCTGCCAGAATATCTTCTAAATTCTGTGTTCCCAGTTCTACTCGCAGCGTATCAAAGAAAGATTCTGAAACAATGTTGCAACCCAAACGCTTCAGTCCTTGTGCCAGTAAGACTGTTAGGGAATGGATGTTTTCAGCAATTTGCTTTAGTCCATCTGGCCCATGATAGACGGCGTACATACTCGCCATTACCGCCAGTAGCACCTGTGCCGTACAGATATTACTCGTAGCTTTTTCGCGGCGGATATGCTGTTCACGGGTTTGCAAGGCGAGACGTAATGCAGGCTTACCTTGGGCATCTTTTGATACTCCCACAATTCGCCCTGGAACCAGCCGCTTATACTCTTCCTTCGTAGCAAAGTATGCCGCATGAGGCCCCCCAAACCCCAAGGGAATACCGAAGCGCTGGGTGCTACCGACAGCAATATCAGCACCAAATTCCCCAGGTGGGGTTAGCAAAGTTAAGCTTAAGGGATCTGCTGCTACCGTCACCAATGCACCCTTAGCATGGGCTTTTTCTATAAAAGCGCGGTAGTCGTAAATGGTCCCATCACTTGCGGGGTATTGCAGAACAGCCCCAAAAATTGGTTGATCAAAATCAAATGTTTGATGATTGCCAACAATAATCTTAATCCCTAATGGTTTAGCCCGTGTTTGTAACACGTCGATAGTTTGGGGATGGCAGTCACCAGAAACGAAATAGGCATTTGCCTGATTTTTACAAACACCATAGCTTAGGCTCATCGCTTCGGCTGCTGCTGTGGCTTCATCAAGTAACGAGGCATTGGCAATTTCCAAACCTGTTAGGTCGATAATTAGGGTTTGAAAATTTAGCAGCGCTTCTAGTCGCCCTTGGGCAATTTCTGGCTGATAAGGAGTGTAGGCAGTATACCAACCGGGATTTTCTAGGATGTTACGCCCAATCACAGGTGGGGTAATAGTGTCGTAATATCCCATACCGATGTATGAGCGGAAAACCTGATTTTTGGCAGCAATTTTTTTTAATAATGCCAGTGCTGCATACTCACTTTTTGCTTCTGGTAACTTTAGCGGTTGTCTTAGCCGAATTGCCTGCGGTACTGTTTGGTCGATTAGGGCATCTAAGCTGCCAAATTCCAAAACCTTAAGCATTTGCTGAATGTCATCGGAGTTAGGGCCAATGTGTCTTGGCGCAAAACTACTTAACTTCTGACTTCTTTCGTCCAGCACTTGCTGATCATTAAACTTGACAATAGGAGCGTGCTGTACCACAAATTACTCTCCAGATAGTACTATTTAATATTTTGCAATAAATACTCATGATAAGTAGGTGTAACTTCTCAGTTCATCTAAATTTCATGACTTATCTTCGGGCGGAGTGGCAAGAGGCAGGGGAGAAAGTCTTTTCCCTCTGCCCCTTTGCCTCTTCCCTACTCCCCTTCTACTTGGGCGCGATATTCATCCGCAGTCAAGGCATCATTTACTTCATCGGGGTCATTGACACGTACTTTCAAAAACCATCCCTCACCGTAAGGATCATCTGTTACTTGCTCGGGAGATTCAATTAAGGCTTCATTGCGTTCTATAACTGTTCCTGTTACTGGTGAATTCAGTTCTTCCACGGCTTTCACTGATTCAATTGTGCCAAAGTTTTCTCCCCTGGTAAGAGCGTCGCCAATTTCTGGCAGTTCCAAAAAGACGATATCACCCAATTCATGTACGGCAAATTCGGTAATGCCAATGGTGGCAATTTCACCATCTAGTCGCACGTATTCATGAGAATCCAAGTATCTGAAATCTTGAGGATATTCAAAGGACATATCACTTCCTCTCCCTTATCAAAAAAATTATTGTCTCAAAAGTCATCCAAGCCATATTTGGTAATGAACCTTACTGTAGATTGAGTAACTCACAACACATTATTCCTCAAAACTTCGGCGCTTATCAGTTGGCGACACGATTTTTTGACCTATAGAAGGGACGTTTAACCACAACTGCTGGATAAGCTTTGCCGCGAATTTCGACTTCTACCTGCTGAGTGACAGTTGCTAACTGGGTGGGAACGTAGGCTAAGGCAATGGGATAACCAAGTGTGGGCGACATAGTGCCACTGGTAACTTCTCCCACAATTTTACCTGCTGATAACACTTGATAGCCGTGACGAGCAATGTTGCGTCCTTGTGTTTGCAAACCTACCAATCGGCGCTGCACTCCAGCAGTTTTTTGCTGTTCCAAAACCGTCCGACCAATAAAATCGCCTTTGGTATCTAAATGAACTAGCCAGCCCAAACCTGCTTCTAATGGTGTAGTGGTGTCATCGATATCTTGGCCATAAAGTGCCATTGCTGCTTCTAGCCGCAGGGTATCTCTGGCACCGAGTCCACAGGGGACAACACCAGCATTATGGAGACTTCGCCACAATTCTATCCCTACATCAGGATCTACCATCACCTCAAAGCCATCTTCTCCGGTGTAACCTGTGCGGGCTATGAAGGCAGGTTTACCCAGTAGTGTTGCTTTTAAATGTCCGAAGGCTTTGATTGGTTGTAAGTCTTGTTGCACCAAGGGTTGAAGATATTTAATCGCTTTTGGGCCTTGCACGGCAATTAAGACTTTATCTGGGGAAATATCTTGAAATTGCACTTTATCCAGGTCAAGGTGTTGCAATAGCCATGCTTTATCTTTACCACAGGTTGCCGCATTGACTATGATAAATGCTCTCTGTGTACCACTGGTATCTTCACCTTGATAATAAACTATGATGTCGTCAATAATTCCCGCTTGAGGATTTAACAATACGGTGTATTGAGCTTGACCAGGTTGCAACCGACTCAAGTCTGAAGGCACTAGAGGCTGGAGCTGGGAAATCAGGTTTTTACCTTGGAGGGTAAATTTGCCCATGTGGGAAATATCGAACATTCCGGCTGTATTTCTTACAGCCTCGTGTTCGCGGCTAATGCCACTAAATTGCACGGGCATTTCCCAGCCGCCAAAGCTGGTAAGGCGGGCTTTGAGTTCTACACCCAATTTATATAAAGGGGTTCGCGCCAGGGATTGGGCGTTGTCTTCTTGATTAGCCACAGGTAATTATTTTGCGATCGCACCTCAACATCTATCATCCTACGAGATGCTTTCTGGTTTTATAGACTTGTGTATCGAATTGGGGCATTTGTCATTTCTCCCCCTGCTTCCCCCACTCCCCACTCCCTTATCTCCCCTTCTGTGAGGTTTAATAGTTAATGGTGGAAGTGTTGAGATTTGTTAAGAAGACATTATGAAATATTGCCAATTGTTAGCTAGCTTTGTCTTAGCTATGGTTCTTTTTTTGTTTCCCCTATCGGCGCAAGCCGCCAGTTCTTCCAGTATCACCCGTTCTGTGGGTAATGATCAACTTAAGGGCAAGGATTACTCTGGTCAAAGTTTAATTGGCACTGAGTTTACTAATCTCAAATTAGAGAATGCTAATTTTAGTAATACCGACTTACGTGGTGTCGTGTTTAACGGTACTTTATTGGATGGTGTAAATCTGCATGGTGCTGATTTTAGTGAAGGCATAGCCTATCTAACAAGGTTTAAGGATGCTGATTTAAGTGATGCTGTGTTAACCGATGCAATGATGCTGCGTTCTACTTTTGATGAGGTGGATACCACAGGTGCTGATTTTACAAATGCAATTTTAGATGGGATAGAAGTGAAAAAACTCTGTGTTAAAGCAAGTGGTGTGAATTCTAAAACTGGTGTGGATACTCGCAAGTCTTTAGGATGTAAGTAAACCCTTTCCCCTTTTCTTCGCTGATGGAGAGGGGATATTATTTTAAAATAATTCGTAATTCGTAATTATCTATAATACCGTGGTGTGCCTGGACAATTGCTTGCGCGATCGCTAATCCTAAGTAATTGATCCAACGCGCCCAGAAAGATGGTTTTGCACCGAGTCAGAAGCGATCGCTTCCCACCGTAGGCATTGCTTCTCACCGATAACCTCTTAACTATGTCTTTACCGACAACTTGACGATCTAATGTTATGCGGCGTTGATTATGCTGATTCTAGATGAGTGACCGGAATTTGTTCGGTTCTTTCAGGGGGTTTCGCTCCAGTTGCAATCTAATTTTGTAAGAGTCAGGACTGCTGTGTATTATGAAATTATAAAACGGAGGTGGAAGATTGATTGATGGAGTTAGTCAGTCAGGAGCATATTGAAATTTCTTCTGATGTACGGAGTGGAAAGCCCCGCATTGTCGGTACTCGCACTGCTGTAGAAGATGTGGCAGTGATGCATTTAAAGCTAGGATATTCCTCGGTAGAGATTGTCGGTAAGTATGACCTGTCACTAGCACGTTATGGAATTGATGTCACAACAACCAATGATGTATAATTACGTGCTTAAAAGGTAAAAAATATGACAATTACAACCAACTTAAAACAACTCTATGAAAATGATGAAAATTTATGGTTAGAAGAAACCATTGAATTATTAAAACAAAAACAGTTTAACCAACTTGATTTAGAAAACTTAATTGAGGAATTAATCAGTTTGGGGAAAAGAGATTTAGCTAAAGTCAAAAGTCTTTTAAGACAAATTATTATTCATTTATTATTACTTCAATATTGGCAGATAGAATATGAAAGGAATTATCGTCATTGGATTGGAGAAATTAAAACCTTTAGATATGATTTAAATAATCATCTAACCACGAATTTAATAAATAAGTTACAGGATGATTTAGAAAATATTTATCAAAGTGCGGTTTATTTTGTGCAAGTTAAAACTGATTTAACGATTTTTGCAGAAAAATGCCCTTACACTTTTGCACAATTATTGGATGACAATTATTTGCCTTAAATATACCATTTTTATCTAAATTTTTGTGCAATCCAAATCGCACTGAAAATCTATGCTGCAAATTAGCTATGTCTACGACGGGCTAGGCCTATGCAATGTCACAAATAGTCACAATAATCATGTCAATTTTTCCGATGTAACCCACATTCCGCAGATATTGAAGCAGATTAAATAATTATGAATTGTAAGATTACAAAGCCTGAAAGGATTACCAGATAATCATTTCAGGCTATTTATTTGTAAAATAATAAGCGTGAGTAGAGAAAGAGAAAAAACATGAAAGAGTCAAAAGAAGCCATGCAAATCCTAAATATAGACCATTTAGGAATAGTAGCAGGAATAATAGACGAAATGGAATTAGTAGAAGAAGTGAATAAAATAGTAGGAATAAAAACAAAAGAAACCCTAACACCAGGACAAGTAATGAAAGCAATGATATTGAATGGATTAGGCTTTTTAAGCGCCCCATTATACCTATTTGGGGAATTTTTTGTAGGAAAAGCAACAGAACATTTAATAGGAGAAGGGGTATTAGCAGAAAATTTAAATGACGACAAACTAGGAAGAGAACTAGACAAATATTATCAAGTAGGAACAACAAAAATATTTACAACAGTAGCCATAAAAGCAGCCCATAAATTCCAAGTAGAAATGCATAGTATCCATTTAGATGGGACTTCAATGAGTGTAGAAGGAGAGTACAAAAAAGAAACCGAAGAAATAGAACAAACAGAACAAGAAATAGAAGGAAATAAATTAGAAAGAGAGACCGAGATGAAAGCAATAGAAATAGTCCACGGATACTCAAGAGATAAAAGACCAGACCTGAAACAATTTATCATAGACATGATAGTAACAGGAGATGGAGATGTCCCATTATATTTAAAAGTAGACTCAGGAAACGTAGATGATAAAAGTGTATTTGTATAAAGATTAAAAGAATTTAAAAAGCAATGGACATTTGAGGGAATATGTGTAGCGGATAGTGCCTTGTATACAGCAGATAACTTAGCAGCAATGAGAGAATTAAAATGGATAACAAGAGTACCATTAAGTATCAAATCAGCACAAAATAAAATCTTAGATATAAAAGAGTCAGAATGGAAAGATAGTCAAAAATTAGGCTATAAAATAGCTGAGAAAGAATCAGAATATGCAGGCATAAAACAAAGATGGATAATCGTCGAAAGTGAATTAAGAAAAAAATCAAGTATCCAACAAGTAGAGAAACAAGTCAAAAAACAGGAATCAAAAGCAAAAGCCGCACTCAGCAAACTATCCAGGCAAGAGTTTGCTTGTCAGCCAGATGCTAAAATAGCAATAAAAAAGCTATCAAACTCCTGGAAATATCACCAAATAAAAGAAATTGAATACATCGAGAAACCAGAATATAAAACAGTAGGTAGACCAAATAAATTGACCCAACCGAATCAAATAAAATATCAAGTTAAAGGTCAAATAGAAACAAGAGAAGAAGCAATAGAAACTGAAAGAATTAAAGCAGGGAGATTTATATTAGCAACAAATGTATTAGATAAAAATGAATTGAGTGATGAGCAGGTATTAGAAGAATACAAAGCCCAACAATCCAATGAGAGAGGATTTAGGTTTTTGAAAGATCCATTGTTTTTTACATCAAGCGTATTTGTTAAAATCCCTGAAAGAGTAGAAGCAATAGCAATGATAATGGGATTGTGTTTGTTAGTTTATAACCTCGCACAAAGAAAGTTAAGACAAGAATTAGCTAAATTTGATGATGGGATTAGAAATCAAGTCAATAAAATCACAAGTAAACCGACAATGAGGTGGGTATTTCAGATGTTTCAGGCTGTACATTTGGTAATTATAAATGGACAGAAACAAATGAGCAATTTAACAGAGGAACGTGAAAAGATTGTTAGATATTTAGCGCAAAGTGGGTGCGTCACGGTTTCCGTGCGCCCAACTTTGCAAGACGGAAAGAGTTGTAGTAAATATTATCTAATTACTTGATGTGGTTTATTTGACTGAAAAGATGTAGATAAGTTCTCGATAAAATTAATAAATAGAAGTTTTTAGCGAAGATGGAAATATTATTGGCTGTAATTGTCATGTTTATTTTATCCGAAATGACTACTTTGATTGAGCAAGAGAATCTATTTTAAAAACTTGTGGAGTTATCTTACTTAATAAGCTCTATTTGTTGGCAAATAAAGTTAAACTCAACCAGAAAAATTAGGTAGATAAAATTTTCCTGGCTGGAATTTTTCAAAAATATCAATAATCTGAGTCACATCTGCGGAATGTGGGATGTAACCAACTAAAGACTTCATTAACAGAGAGTGTCAAATTCAAATGTTTTAACACTGGTAATATATCTTTTCCTGCTAACAAATCTGGTAAAGAATTAGGCTGATAAACTAAAATACAGCGTTCACTTGGATCAATCAACCATCCTAGCTGACTGCCATTTCTCAAACAGTGTAAAATATTGCCAGTTACTTTAGTTTGACTTTGAGCCGAGGAAAGAATTTCTATTACCCAATCGGGTGCAAAATCAATACCACTGCTAATAATCTCACCGTTTTCATCCAGTGGGAGTTGATTGGTAGAAATAACAACCACATCAGGAACTACTGAACGATTACCGCAGGTACAACGCAATTCAGGAAAAGCCTCGTAGTTACTTCCCAACTCATCAATTACTGCAACTAAACGTTTTTGCAATAAGCTGTGTTTACCCCCTCCCATTGGTTTCTGAATTGCCTCTTTATTAATATATTCCCAAGCTGGTGACTCATCAATGCATGGAAGTTTTAAGAACTCCTCTAGAGCCGTGGTTTCCGAAACTGTAATTTTTTCTTGAGTCAACTCAATATTTTTCATAATTCGATTACAAGCAAAAACGGGTCAGCTTTTGGAACAAGTAGCATCTTGAGATTTAGAATCTAACCTTATGCTGACTTTTCCCGTTAAGTCTCTTTTGCAAGCTGCCAGCCTTTACAAAGGTCGTGCAATTTTAACCAGCCTCGCCACAGTACCTGGATACCAATAGGGGTTTTATGTCGATGTTCTAAGTAACCCCCTAAACGAGCGATGCCTACGGCGGGCTTCGCCAACGCTTCCACAGCCCAACTAATTGTTAATATATCGGGTAGTTTGGATGATTTAGCTTTCAAAATGCGAAGCTGAAGGGGGTTGAGGATTTCAATTGCCGGGGCTAAAGCCTGGGTACACGTAAAATCGTAGAAGCCATCTCGATATCTGCAACAACTTCTGTGGTGAGCAACATCCATTCTACAGGCGTTTCACCGTCTGGACAATCAACTTCTGTGGCATAAACAGCATATACAGGTAGAGGGTCACGGTTGTCAAAGCGGTAAGGAATACGAAGATTGACGAGACAAAATCGTACAGACAGATTGGCTTTGCGGGCAGAACGCTTGCTCGTTTGAGGTAATTCGATTTCTTGTTCAAAACTGCTAGGTTGTGATTCTAACTTCGACCAAAGACGCTCGCTCTCTTGATCTAAACTACGGTTATGAGCTGCACGAACAAGAACTCCTGTGTGCTGAAGTTGACGAACTTTATCAAAAACTTCTGTGATATCACCTTCTCGGTCGAAAGTATGAACCACTCGTGTATGCTTACTTACAAGGCTTTCTATAATGGTAAGTGCCTCTACCCACCTGTAAGATTCAATACTTCAAACGGACGTTTTCGCGCTTCAATTCTTGCTGTTGCTTGTCGTTTTTTCTTCTTTGCTGGTGTTTCATTTTTGGGTGGCTTTTGTTTTGGCTCTCGATTCCAAAGTTTTTGCCATAACAAACCTATCGATTGGCCATTCATTGGTTCTATAGCTAAAGCACTGTGTAATATTAGACCGTTACCTCCCTTGCCAATTGGGCCATAGCCTTCTTTTTTAGCCACAATACTGCCATAATCAAGAAAAGTAGTGTCTCCAACACACAGCACTACATCTTGTTCTGCAACAGTTTCCGCAATTATTTGACAGTGCGGCTCTATTACCTTGGCAAATTCGACTTTGGGGTTAGAAAAAACTCATAGGCTCTTTTGAGTACGGTTGCTCCACTGAAGATTTCTGACAGTGCCTTACCAAATCCTTGGCTTAAAGCGAAGCTTATTGACATAGCACGCTCATTCAATCGGCGATCTCCCAACTCACAGGTCGCAAAATTTTTCTCCCACCAGTCCAGCATTGTTTGTCTCCTTTAGCACTCGATTTCAATTACTGTATCGTATATGCTGTGCTTTTTCCTAAATCCTTTGTGGACAAGCTTTTCGAGACTTAACGGGAAAAGTCAGATGCTCAATGCACTATTAGAATTGACCATTTTCGTTCATCCTCCGCCACTTACACAAAGGTCTGGTGTCAAATTATATTACAGGAGATACATCTGGTCACTTAATCTTTTATTGCAAGCTAAATCCCTAATTAGATAAGGAAGGGATCTGTAGCTAACAAAATAAAAAGCCCGCTAATGCGGGCTTTCTAATTCAATTAATAAAATTTACTTACCGTTTCGCCAACTTCTTCGACATCTTCCGCAGACGAATTGACTGGGGTGTAACTTCCACCAATTCATCAGCCGCAATGTATTCCAAAGCACGCTCTAGGCTCATGTCTATCGGTGTTTGCAGTTGCACCAATTCGTCGCCACCAGCAGCCCGGTGGTTGGTTAACTGCTTGGTCTTACAGATATTTAGTTCCAAATCTTGGGAACGAGTGTGTTCTCCCACAATCATCCCTCTGTAAACCTTTGTGCCAGGACCAATAAAGAATGCTCCTCTATCTTCGGCATTCCTCATGGCGTAGAAGGTAGAAACGCCTTCTTCAAAGGAGATTAAAACGCCTTTATTACGGGCTTCAATGTCGCCACTTAATGGACGGTAATCTAAAAAGCTGTGATTCATGATCCCTTCGCCACGAGTCATCCGCATGAATTCACCCCGGAAACCAATCAAACCACGGGCGGGTATGACAAACTCTAGTTGGGTGCGATCGCCACTACCGGGCTGCATATCTTGCATTTCGCCTTTGCGTTGTCCCAGGCGTTCAATACAGCTACCCACACCATCGGCAGGAATGTCTAACACCAGAAGTTCAAAGGGTTCGCAAGGTTGACCGTTGACTTCGCGGTAAATTACCTGTGGCTGAGATACCTGAAACTCGAAGCCTTCCCGGCGCATGGTTTCGATTAAGATACCTAAGTGGAGTTCCCCACGACCGGAAACCAGGAATTTATCGGGAGAATCGGTTTCTTCGACACGCAAAGCCACGTTGGTTTCGAGTTCGCGGAATAGGCGATCGCGTATTTGACGGGAAGTCACCAACTTACCTTCTTGACCAGCAAAGGGCGAATCATTCACCCAGAAGGCCATTTGCAAGGTTGGTTCATCTACTTTAATTAGTGGTAAAGCTAGTGGTTCATTGGGGTCAGTAATCGTTTCCCCAATATAAGCATCAGCGAAACCAGCCACCGCGACAATATAACCTGCGGTTGCTTCTTCCATGTCTATCCGCTTCAGCCCTTCAAACCCCATCAACTTGGTAATTTTACCCTTGACAATAGTGCCATCTTCTGTAATTAAAGCTGCTTGTTGTCCTGAGCGGATCGTACCGTTGTGAATTCTGCCAATGACAATCCGTCCCAGATATTCTGAATAATCCAGGGTTGTAACTTGCAATTGCAGAGGCTTAGTGCTGTCGCCGACTGGAGGTGGAACGTGTTTCAGAATGGCATTAAACAGGGGTTGCATATCTACCGATTCTGCTTCCAAGCTTTCTTTAGCAAAACCTGCCATACCGGAGGCAAACAGATAGGTAAAATCACACTGGTCTTCATCTGCCCCTAATTCCAAGAACAGATCCAATACTTTATCAACAGCAATGTGGGGGTCAACTTGACCACGGTCGATTTTGTTGATGACAACGATGGGGCGTAGCCCTTTTTCCAAAGCTTTTTTCAGGACAAAGCGCGTTTGGGGCATGGGGCCTTCGTTGGCATCGACAATTAGAAGACATCCGTCAACCATGCCGAGTACCCGTTCAACTTCGCCACCAAAGTCAGCGTGTCCAGGAGTATCAACAATATTGATTAGCGTTTCTTTGTAGCGAACTGCTGTATTTTTGGACAGGATAGTAATACCCCGTTCCCGTTCTAGGGCGTTGGAGTCCATGACGCAATCCGGAACCTCTTCGCCTTCGCGGAAAATGCCGGATTGTTTGAGGAGTGCGTCAACCAGCGTGGTTTTGCCGTGGTCAACGTGGGCGATAATGGCGACGTTGCGAATTGGGAGCGTCATAGAAGCTTTTGGTGAACTCTAGAGGGGGTTTTGAGATTTACATTTAAATGCTAGGCTGTTTTAACAGAATTAGGTAGGATCAGCAAACTCTGTAAAGAACCTTTAACAATTCTAGCGTAATCGTCACAATTGCGAGGAGTTTTATAAACCCCAAAATAAGGATATCTGGTAATTTAAGGCGTTAGTGAGATCAGAAAAAAGCTTTTGTTATAAACAGGCGTTGGTTTAAAGGCGGTATTGCTTGTGAGAATTCCGGTTGATTCGGAGAGAGGAATGAGTAGTGAGATGCTTTGGTGGCTAGTGCGATCGCATACCCTGTAATAGTAGGGTGGATTTTGTTTGTAATGCCCATCCTACACGCACCATTAGGAAGGTACGCACACATATTGCAGAAGATATAGACAAGCTCAATGAACGATACTTTTTCATCTCTTAAATTAACTTTGAAATTTTTAATTATTAATTGCACCCCTGACCAAAATTACTGTACTTTCTACCCCAGAGGCGATCGCTTCAGGAATATTACCTTGAATCGCCTGCTGCAACAATCCCTCACGCGAAGCTCCCAAAACTACAACATCGTAACCTTCGGTTTTCACTAGGTTAATCACACCTTCTGCAACTGAATCAGCTTGGACTGGCAGAGCAACTATAGTACTGGACAATTTGCGACGCCGCATCAACTGACGGATGGCTTGTTCTGAAATTGTCATGTCTGGCTTTAATTCAGATGGCTTAAATACCTGTGCAAGGCGAATTTGTGGATCATTTCCTAATGTTATTAAAGCTGGGAGCAATTTAATCGCCAGGGGGGAATTGGGGCCACCAGCCATTGGGACTAGCCAACGGTTGAAAGAGTGGGGAGTGAGCTTGCCGTGAGCGTAGCCGAACGGGAGTGCTGTGTTCTGAGTAGTGCCTAATTTTACTAATACTACTTCGCAGGTGGCTTGGCGAATTACGGTGTCTACAACATCGCCAAAAATCCGACCAGGAGTAGAAGTGCTACCTTTCCATCCCATTAGAATTAAATCAGTGTGTTGTTCGTTGATTGTCTCTAAAATTGCCTGGGCGACATCGTGAGTCACTCGAATCTGCGTATGCAAGGAAATTCGCCACTTTTTTGCTAAAACTTCTGCCTGTCGTAGCAAGCGGCGGCTTTTTGCCGTCCTTACCTGTGTTTCCGCTGGGGAACTGTGGCGTGACACCAGCATTACTTGCACACACTCTATTTCATAGTGGCGATCGCGGGCAATAGCTGCTGCCATTTGTAATAAAATACCCGCTGTTTCTGGATTGGCTACGGGCACTAATAATCTACCTCTGCCGATACTGGGCGATCGCGTTTGGTAAACTACATAAGAAGGTTCTGGTCGCAGTTTAGGAGTGCCATTTTTGCAATTGAGATGGTCTGCTTCCGCCCGAATAATATCTGCACGGGTAATAATCCCAATCAGTTTCCGTCCGTCCACTACTGGTAAGCGACTGATTTGATAACGATCAAGTAAATACAGCACATTGCCCAAGGAGTGGATTGGTGTTACTGTCATCGGGACAGGTGTCATAATTTCTTTTAACAAAATATCGGCTAAATTGCGTTCGTGAAACGTGTGCAATGCACTCTCGCGTATCTTCAACAAATCCGATTGGGTCACAATTCCTACTAACCTGCTATCTTCTACCACAGGAAAACCGCGATGATGAGAACGAGCAAAGGCTTGCATTGCTTCTTCTAAGCTGATCTCTGCATCCAGAGTTTCTACTCGTTGTTGCATGACATCTTTTGCGGTTAACTTTGTTAATCCCCCCTCCATCGGAACTTCTTTGGCGAGAATGATCCCGTTTAACTCCAAAAGCTTCTCATAAAGCGAACCAGGCACTACCTTATCCGCAACCAGGTAAGCTGCTACAGAAACAATCATTAAAGGTAGCACCAGATTGAAATCTGTAGTCATCTCAAACACAATCACAATTGCGGTGATTGGCACTTTGGAAACCGCGCTAAAAAATCCCCCCATACCCGCTAGTGCGTAAGTCGTAGGAGAACCAACTCCGGTGATGTATAACGCGCACACCCCAATGATGTGTCCTAAACAAGAACCTAAAATCAGACTGGGAGCGAATAATCCTCCCGGCGCTCCTGAGCCGAATGCTACCAATGTTAGGATGAACTGGGCCGCAAAAGCGATCGCTGCTACGGAAATATGCGCCCCTCCAGTAATTACATACTCCCGTAATCCCGTATTATCACGAAAAGATGGGGGGAGCATTGCTACTACAACGCCAGAGATAAATCCAGCCAAAGCTACCCGCAAAGGTAAGCTAATATGTAATCTTCGATAAAATTTAATACTAAATATTAACCCACGATTAAATAATGCACCCAGCAACCCGGCCAAGATTCCCAATAGTATAAAAAAGGGAATTTCTGGAATAGAGAATTGGCTGGAGGATTGTGTCAATTGCTGATTAAGATCCAGACTGCCACCACCTAAAAGCCTGGATATCACCCCACCAATAAAGGAGGCGATAATCGCAGTTCCCAGGGTCAGTCCTGATAAATCCTGGAGTAACTCCTCCACGATAAATAATACACCCGCGATCGGAGCATTGAAAGCCGCTGCCAAACCCGCACCCGCACCTGCTGCAATCATTTGCCGCCGATGATCTGGAGAAGTGGGAACCAAGCGACTCATCCCTGCTGCTAAACCTGCCCCCACATGGACGGTGGGGCCTTGTCGTCCCAGAGTTATACCCGAACCGATGGCGATGATCGCACTGAGTAACTTCACACCTGCCACACGCCAAGATAATGTCATCGGCACATTAGCAAGAGTTGCTTTTACTTGCGGAATACCGCTCCCAGAAGCCTCTGGTGCCAACCTTTGTACCAACCATCCAGCCAAAAACCCAAAGCTAAGACCAATTGCCGGTAGTGCCAGCCATGCAGGTAAAAGGTCGGTACTATGGACTCGCCAAGTCCCCAGCCATCCCGATCCCACCTTCAAGAACACCGCAGATAGAGCAGCAACCAGACCGATAATACAAGCTTCAGCGATCGCTAAACCTCTTCTAGGCTGCCACCAGGAGCGAAAGCGCTGATTTAGAACAGGAAGAGACATAATTTTTGGGCATTTCCCTACTTTATTTAATTACTTCTCCCCGTAGTGGATAGCCCTTCTACTATCAGAGATGGAGTATAACAAGAACCATTCCAATCAGCATCGCCGCCCAATGTAACCAATTGTTTGAGGGCTGTGTAGACATTACCTGCAACCATCGTATCCTTAACGCGCCCAATTACGTGACCATTCTGCACGCGGTAGCCTAAATCAACGTTGATCGAAAAATCTCCAGAAATACTGCCGCCACTACCCAGCATTTGATCCACAATCAAGCCATCATCTAATTGTTGAATCAGGTCTAGTAGGGATGCCGAACCTGGCTGGATCAGAAAATTAAATAACTCAGGGGTAGGATAACTGCCTAAACCAGGGCGAAAACCATTTCCGGTGGTATCAGTACCCAGATCGCGGCCAGTAGTGCGATCGCTATAAAAATGCTGTAAAGTCCCGTTTTGGATAAATACTAAAGATTGAGTAGGAGTGCCTTCATCATCAAAGGGGCAACTGTAAGGGCCGGCTTGCGGATCTTGGTAGAGAGTAAGGCTGGATGCCATTACCGGATAACCCAGGCGTTCTGCCCAAGGAGAGGCGACTTCTAAGACTTGCTTGCCATTCAAAGCTGCTTGCACAGTACCCCAAAGCATATCGGCGGCTTTAGAAGTAAATAAAATTGGGACGCGCCCAGTCGGAGACGAGACATTTTCTCTTGCCCAAATCAACCGCTGTAAAATTTGGTTAGCTAATTTCTGGGGGTAGAGTTTGCTTCGCTTCGTTTGACCATCGGAAACACTCAAAAAATCATCGCCGCGCACCCATTCTGCTGAAATGTAGCAGCTGAGAGTAGTGTCGGTGTAGTGACAATCTAAACCTTTGGTGTTGACTAATCTGGTGGTTTCAACATCACATTCCCAGTCACTATTACACACAACATCTGGATAAACATCGCGGATTAGTGCGATCGCTTCTTTGCCCCAGTCTACCAAAACTTCTATCGGCACACTTTCCCCCAAGTCTGGGTAGGATGGCTGAAAGTTAGAGCCTAATTCTACTGTTTCTGGCTGATTAAGTTGACTTAGTGCGAGAGCTTTTTCCACCATCACTTGGGCTGGGACAGAACCGTAAGCCACCGTAAGTCCTGGTCGCCCATTTTGCCAAAGCCGCAGTGCTGTGCCTTCAGATTGGCTGGTTTCTAGCTGCTTGAGTCGGTTTGCCTCAAAAAACACTGGACGAGAAAGCGATCGCGACTCATATACCTCAGCCGCTTCTGCTCCAGATTTTATGGCTAGTTCCAGCAGCTGTTCTGCTAGTGTATCTTGTGACAAATTTTCAGAACCCATGACCCTTAGTGAATTGTGGATTTTGAACCGCATATCAACGCTGAAAGGGAAAGTGCGATCGTCAAAAGCCGACGATCAGACTTTCCGCTAATGAACGCAGATAACTATCCAAAAATCATCAACGTTTCTTTACAGTTACGATTTGAAACCGCAGATCAACACTGATGGACGCAGTTAATTATCCCAAATCATTGTCATGTCTCAACGGATCTAGTCATTTGTCATTAGTCATTTGTCATTCTCCCCCACTCCCCACTCCCCATTTTCAAAGATTAACCTCTTGCAACAGCCAAAAACCAGCAAAAGATTCTGCCTTAGGATCAGACTGCACACCGATAAAATGCACTCCGTTAACTTTTTGCTTGGCTTCCTCAAAACCTTTGGCTTCTGCTAAGATTTGAGGTTTTTTAATATTTGCTACAACCCAGCTTTCAGTAACACCAGTTTCTAAAACCAATCTCGCCTCTTCGCTAGTGTCAAATCTTAAGAAAGCCAACTCCAAACCAGACATCCAGCCAGCCAAGGGCAACGCTCTCGGTGAGAAAATCAAAACACCAGGAATCCGGGCTTCGGGTGAAACTTCTGCCAACTCTAGGGGGAAAGCTTCACCAAAGCCAATTTCCCACTCGGACATTTCCATCAAATCCGCAGCATCTAAGGTAACAAATACCCACTGCTGTCCTTCCAAAGCATCTGGTAAACGTTGCGGCAAAGGCTTCTCCAAGCGGACTGAGGGATTAGTCACCCCTTGATACCCTGGTTCTTGAGAATACACTTCCTCCATCCGCTCTTCTAACCATTGGTTGAGAACCAAGGTGCGGCGGCTAGGCTGGGCGGGAATGCCCAAGTCTTCGCAAGCTTTAGTAATCATGTTGTTCATTTGGCGACGGAAAAAGCGAATTTTAATTGGTGCTTTTCCAGCTTGGTTAATAGCCTCCTGCAACGCTGTCCGCAACCAGCCCGAATTTACTTGGTTACTGGGGCAATATTGAGCATAGCGAAACAAAGAATCTGCTTTTGTACTGATATCTAAGGGACTTTCGCAGACCAAAACTTCCCAAATTTTTTTCTGATTATCGTCCAAAATCGGACGAGAGTAAAAATCGATTTCCCAAATACTGCCCATGTTTTACGGTAAAAATCTGGCTGTTATGTTTTCTTGATATGTTGATCATACGAGTGTTAGGGCAGCATTAGGCATTAAGATGAACGGAGTTATGAAGTGGATGAATGGAGTTCCGAGGTGGATTAATGGAGTTCTAACTCTTCCCTATCCCTCTTATCCCTTATCGTTTGAGCAGAACATAGGAAGTTTTTGGAGTAATAGGTTTTGCGATGACTGGGGAATTCATCAGGCGATCGCTCTTGGAGAGGTTTATTGTCTCTATAAATTATGAAAAATTTTCAACAAGTGGTTAAAGACGAGTTGATTTTGAGATTGCTAGGTATAGTCCTATTCCAAACCTTTTTTATGATCAAAATACCAGTTTGTATCAACACCTAAAATACGCTCAATTTCTTTAATGAAAGCAAATCTATCACGCCCTAGAATCTGGCGATCGCAATGCCTGCCATCGATCGAGTTGGTGCATGGTTTTTGCAAAAGCCATTCATTGCCCCGCCATTTTCACGAAGAACTGGAACTCGGCATCAGGCAGGGTGACGGCTGGCAGTTTAACTACCGTGGCACTATGTATAGTGTTCCATCTAATACCTTGGTGGTGACACAACCTGGAGAAGCACATTATGCTGATTCTAGAAGCGATCTAGACTGCACTTTTCGAGGGCTACGGGTAGGTATAGATTTACTTCAACAAGTTGCAACAGAAGTGGCAGGACGCAAAACAGCGCTGCCATCTTTTCCGATACCTCTAGTCTATGACAGCGACCTTAATACACAAATTGTTCAAGTTCATCAAGCCCTAGAACAATCCATTTCTGGGCTTGAACAACAAACATTGATCCTGGATTTTTTAGCACAATTAATTTTGCGCTGTGCAGAAAATCCGCCAAGACAAGCAAAGTTAGGGGAAGAACGTCAGCCCGTCGAGCGCATCCGGGCATATCTAGAAGACCATTACGATCAAGAGATATCGTTAGAGCAATTAGCACAGATTGCGAACTTGAGTTCCTTTCATC
>NZ_JBGTFY010000401.1:0-6451 GCF_041747015.1 Nostoc sp. | reverse complement strand
TACCAGCGCACTCCCCACAAAATGATGTCAGGAGCAAAGTGACGCCATTTGAAAGGAAACTTAGAGTTCATAAATCGGAGCCGGATAGTAAGTATAAATGCTATTTCTACCAGAACTCACCAGTTTTTGCAACACAACCTTTTTCTGGAGGTTATTAATGACTCGTTCCGGTTAACGTTGCTCATAATAATCTATGTCAGGATCTTGATAGTCGCCTCCAGATGTCCAAAGTCGGTAAAAAATTCGTGCCAACTTATGAGCAGTAGCAGTAATAGCTTTGAGTGTACCCAGGCGAGAACGCAAGCGACGATAAAAAGCACCCAAGGCAGAATTTTTCAGCGTAATGTTCGTCGCACTGTAGCACTAATCAGATCTACCACAAAGGTTAGACAAGTAAAACATATTAGGGTAGCAATAATACCTTTATAGTCAAAGTTACTTAACTGTTCGGTAAGCAAACGACCTAGACCACCAGCACCTACAAATCCCACAATCACCGTTGCTCGGATGCAGACTTCCCAGCGGTAAAGCATATATGCAACAAAGCGAGGTAGGGTGCGGGGTAAAATGCCGTAGAGGAAGACTTGAGAACCAGTAGCGCCCAAAGCTTTAATAGATCGCGCTGTTCGTTCATCCAGATTTTCTATCACTTCTGCCATCAAACGTCCCAAGATGCCCAGATTATGGATACCAAGGGCGATCGCTCCTGGCAAAATACCTGGGAAGAATACAAACAGAAAAATCAACGCCCAAATTGATTCAGGGATAGCGCGAGTAAACAGTAGTAAAAACCGTGCGAATACCGAACCGGCGGTTAACCAGCAGCGATGACTATTATCTCCTGTATCTAGAATTCCTCCTGATAACAAAAAATTATTTGCCGCAGAGAAAGAGAGCAAAATGCCGCCCAGCCCTGCAATAGTAATCGCTAGAATGGACATAGCCAGGGTTTGCGCTGAAAGGGTGAGCACTTGACTCAATTGACTAATATCGGGTGGGAAGGAGTCTTGAATTACTCTTGCCAAAAGTTGAGCAGTTTGGGGTGTCCAAAGTTTAGTGAAATCGGCTTTGACATACCAAAAGGAGAATATTAGCAAAACGATTGTGCCAAATGACGAAAGGTTCACTAGGCGATTACTTTGGTTAAGTGGCTTTTGGTAGGAGAAGTTCAAAGTATTCAAATTTAGGCGACTAGGTGCGCCTAGACGACGACGCAACGTCGCACTCCAGAAATCAGTACTGCCACTTAATAGCATTAGAGCAATCAAAAATGTCCACATTTGCTCGTAACGCAAAGACTGGAGGCTGAGGAGAATCTGATAACCCAGTCCACCAGCACCGATGATGCCTAAAACAGCAGCGGAACGGATTGAGCATTCAAATCTGTAGAAAGTATAGGAGAGTAGGTTGGGAAAAGCTTGAGGAATCAGGCTGTAAGCAAAGGCATTCAGCGGCGGAACACCACTATTGAGCAGTACGCTCAACGAACCACGGGGTGTTTCATCTAAAATTTCTGAGAAAACTTTAGCGGTAATTGCACCAAAAGGAATGGCAATCGCCAATACCGCGACGAGTGGATCGAGTCCAAAAATGTTGATGAAAAATAGTCCCCAAATCAATTCATGAATCGCTCTAGGGATTGCCAAAATCGCTCGTACTAATAGCCACTGGGACTGAAAGCCTCCCACTAAGACAGACCACCACACCTCAGAAGACAGAATACCACCCACCAGACCGAGAAGCACACTGAAGAAAGTGCCACACACGGCATAGGCGAGAGTTTGCAGCGTTGCTTCTAGAGTCAGTTGCAGAAATTCAAAGCTGAGTTCAGGACGAGTAGCGGCCAGTAGAAAGCGCCACACTAGAGTCCAGCCACCAACATTCACTAAATCCCGCTCGAACAAGCCAGCTGTGTGCAACGACCAGATAACGGCAGCTACAAATAGCAGACCCCAGAAAGTATGCCAATTAACCAGTGAAGGTTGCTTGGGGAGGTCAGCTAGTTTGTGAACGCCTGTCTTTGGCACGGTTGTTAAAATTATGATTTACGTAAGTCATTTGTAAACATAACCTTACTAATATGTTTAACAAAAGTATGCCAGCCTTTTTAATTCACTGAGTTTGAGGAAGTGCGAGTCAACAGCTACTAGCAATCTGTAAGCGAATTATGACTGTTAATCTAGGTATGGACTAGCTATAAAGATGCTGTAAAGACAAATTGCTAGCTTATAAACACTTAATATTGATGTTATGGATAGAAGAATCAAATATTGCTGACTATGCAGAACTTTAACTCATCACAGCTAGGTCATTTTCTGGACTTCACTTTTTGGCAACAAGCTAAAAAGCTGTTAGACTTCCAGATTCAACAAATGGAGAAGAATAAGCACTACAACACGCTAAGTATGTTCTACTACAAGCAGATTGTTCCACTTACAATTGCCCTTGAAACAGAAGACTACTTTAATCAAAGAGTAGCAAGCAATCTTTTTTATGGTTTAAACCGTGAGTTTGCCTTCCACGATTATGTTATTCCCAAAACTTGTCTTGGGCTTCGCAATCAGAAGTTTTTTACCTATCCAATGAGAGTTTTATACTACTCAATAGGTCTTTACTTACTAAAACTATCTCAAAAATCATTACAAGATTATGTGAAAAACCATAAACATTTAAAATGCTACTATGGCGGCAATCTGCATTTTGAAGATAAATCTTTAGTAATTAATCATGAAACTACATTTTACCAAAATTACTACAAACAATTCAAAAAACAAGTTAGGATGCAAGCTAATAATGATATTGATAACAAGCTTGTAATAAAACTAGATATTCAAAATTACTTCGATCATGTTTCAGTTCCAATCCTTCTTCAACAACTTGACAGGTTTGTGAAACCGAGTGTTAAAGAAACTCTAAGTTTTGATGCTTCAACTAAGGAGCAAATTAATTTCTACTTCAACTACATATCAGAAAATAAGGGTGGAATTCCACAAGCAGACAATGACATTATTTCTGGATTTTTAGGGCATCTGTATTTACTTTGTAGTGACTTGGTTATTGATACAGAAATTTGTAAGTATAGAGATTTTCTCAAAGAATATCACATAATTCGTTATGTAGATGATACATTTATAGTTATAAATTTTTTAGAAACTACAGAAAAGCAGCAAAAAGAAACGATCACTGACTCACTAACATCCCAAATATCAGATGTACTTCATTATCATTCAGGTCTTAGGCTAAATACAAAAACTAGGCTTTACTGGCTTAGTGACCTAGAGCATAAGAAAGAACTCTTAAAGGATCTAAAGAAGGTTTCGCCTGAGTACCATTTTAATGATGATGACAGTGACGAAACTCCACAGAACAAAATCACCAATATTTTTGATGAACTTCAAAAGCTCAAGAGTTCAAGTATTGATATCTCACTTGGACATGACGGCTCTCTTCAAGAGGAAATATTAAAGGAAGTGTACAATAAAAATGTCAATCAACTTTTAGAAACAGAAAATAATAACAATCTTATTGAAGAAATTTTTACAGACTTTGATTTTAATTTTGTGAAGGCTATGCCAAGAGAAATAATTGTCATAATTGCTAAAAATGAAGTAGTTTTAAATAACTTTACTCAATTTTTGTATGAAAAGAAAGATTTGACAACTAGGGATATATATTTAATAATTAAGTATCTCTGTCAGACTAATTTTACGAACGATGAATTACTTGGCAAGCTAGAAAGTAATCCTTCCTTTAGACAAGTCATCAGCGTTTATCGAGAAGCCCAGATAGCTTCAGAGCGTCCAGGTTACTACGACTTACCAGATACAAAAGTGCTTCTACTTCTAGAAGATGCACAGATAGTAGAACAAATACGGCTGCGTGTATTCAATGAAAGAATTGGCTTTTATTCAGTTGCACTTAACCATCTTCTTAACGAAGTTCATGCAATTTGTTTGCTATTTGATCCAATTGATCCAACAAAAAAAAATAAATATGAAGTAGATGATGCAGTTAAATACCTTGCTTCTAAGTGGGTGCCTCACGGAACTTGCATAGATATTTGTAATCTTTTTGACAGAAGAAATCGTAATACGGTTTCGCATCCTGGTTCAAGGGAAAATATAGCTTGGGGAGTCACAAAAGACGAATACTTTAAGTATTTTGATGCTGTTAATAAGTGCTTGGAAATTATTCTATAAGCAACTAAGTGGTTATGATTGTTACATGATTTATGAAGATTTTAACTGCACAGACGCGGAGCAGTTTATAGCAAAAGCTTTACCGTCGCTCGTTAATTTTGTACAACGCTTCAACCATTGCTGGTGACACTGCTTCAACTGGTGCATCAAACAAAATACGTCCCTGTCTTAAGCCAATGATGCGTTTGTAATAACTGCGGGCATATTCAAAGGCATGAAGGCTAGTAACTAGCGTTTTACCGGAATCCTGGCTTAGATGGCGTAACAATTGCATAATCTCGCGGCTACGTTCTGGATCAAGACTGGAAATTGGTTCATCGGCAAGGATAGCACTGGGGTTTTGTACCAGGACCCGCGCGATCGCTACTCGTTGTTGTTGTCCTCCAGATAAGCGATCAGTACGCTCATACAGCTTTTCTAGAATTCCTACCTGTTTTAAGGCTCTTGCAGCTGTTTCAACCTCCATTGGAAATATTAGTGAAACAGCTGCTTTGAGAAACGACCAGCGACCTAAATGACCAGCATTAACATTATGGATAACGCGCAGGTTGTCTACGAGATGAAATTGCTGATATATAGTACCAATCTGGCGCTGGACTTGACGTAGCGCCTTGGAACGCAAACGAGCCAAATTGCGACCTAGTACCCACACTTCTCCTTGGGTAGGTCGCAAGGTACCGTTTAGTAAGTTGATAAGTGTACTTTTACCTGCACCACTGGAACCAACAAGAGCGACGCGGTCTCCAGTCCAAATCTGCAAGTTGATATCTATTAAGGACTGGAAGTTGCCAAATTGTTTGCTAACGCTTTTGAGTTCAAAAATTGGTAAAGGTACATTACTGCTCAAGGTGCTACACATATTACAACGCAAACAATCTCCCGCTTAGATAGATGAACAGGAAATTTTTATAACTTCCATGTTAGGATTACCCGAATCCCAGCATCAAGTCTTGCCGCAACTTTAAGGGGAGTTTCCCTTGATTATGCTGAAAACAAACCCTTTATTTCCATTCTTGCTGACTGTAGCAGCGCAGATGACACTGTCCTCTACACCCCAATTACAACGGTTTGTAGTCAGACAAATATATTTTTTATACTATTACATTTAACTGCAAAACACAAGTAGCTTCTTACAAAGTTCATGTAACATTTGAATTGCCAAAAGCAAAAATGTTTATAAATAGAGAAATATTGAATGAACTTGAGGGAGTATGTTATTTAATTTTGCCAATCTTCCGACCGATTGCTTCAATTTGCGCGTAATTAGAATTCTCGGTTGAGATAAATTTGTTTGCTTCTAAAAGTTCGAGAATTTCCTTTTGTTCAGGTACATTAGAGTCTAATTTCAAGAAGGCATCTTGTACTTTCTTGACAAAATCTGGTCCGTAGCGCTGTTTAACTTGTGGGTGAATCATCCAATGATAATCGTAGTAGGCAGGCGAGCGCCATATGACTTGCACTTTATCTAAATCTATTTCTTTGGAACCCACACGCTTAACCCAAACTTTCTCATTCACGGCACCGATATCGTAAGTGCCTGCTTCCACAAGTTTAATAGTTTTATCATGGTCGCCAGAAAAACCAACTTCACCTTTGAAGTCTTCTAGTTTGAGTCCAGCTTGTTGTAGGAAGTATTGTGGCATTAAGCGCCCTGATGTTGATGACTCGCTACCAAATGTTAAAGTATGCCCTTTAAGTTGCTTGAGATCAGCGATGCTTCCAAATGGAGTGATTCCGCTTTTCCTATTGGACACGAAAACACTATGGAATTTTTCGTCTACTTCTCGTTGGGCGATCGCTTGTGCACCTGGAACTTGCAGTCTTGCTTGAACACCAGTCAATCCTCCAAACCATACTAAGTCTAAATCTCCCACCTTAAAAGCTGTTACAGCTGCTGCATAGTCTGTGACAGGCTTGTATTCCACTGGTACGTCTAATTCCGTCTCTAGATAGGTGGCTAGTTTAGTGTACTGTCGCTGCAACTTCTGGGGATCTTGATCGGGAATTGCCCCTGTTATTAAAGGTCTTGCTTCTGTTTCACTCGTCGTAGAAGTCCCGGATGTGCCGAGTGAGCAAGCTACTGAGGATAATAACAACAGCAACAAACCTGACAACAAAACTTTTTTCATCCTGATATTTTGCTTTTTAGCTCCTTACTTAAATTCGTTGCTGAAGTCTTTGGAGTAGCTGCTCAGTTGATTCCTCTTCCAAATAGCTGTCTGGCCTAAAAAAGTTTCTGCAACACAACCTTT
>NZ_JBGTFY010000400.1:0-27684 GCF_041747015.1 Nostoc sp. | reverse complement strand
TCAATTAACAATTAAGTTTTTTGAGCGTGCCAATAGTAAGGTACAAGCAACTTTTTTCGCTTTTCTTGTTCTCGTAATACATACGCGAACAAAACATCTTTGACTTCACCTCCTATCTCCCCTTAACCGAACAGTATTGATAGTGGTAGCGGTAACTCCTCTCCTAGTGGGGACAATCCGTTAAGAAATTCACCCTTCGGTCGCTTGAGCGAAGTTCTGAGTGATGAAGACCTCTCCAATTTATTCAGTGGCGTTGGTGGTGGAGAAGGTGGCGGTAGTCCATTCGGTGGCGGTGGTAATAGTGGGGCTAGTGGGGCTGAATTACCCTATAATGGTAATCCTTTTGCTGGCGACAACTTTTGGAATATCTTTGCAGGTGGTGTAAATCCATCCGCGCTATCTACGGGCGGTAGTAACCAAGGTAATCCCACCGATCCTTTGACTGGTGGTGGCAGCCAGGGCAGTAATATCAGCACAACTGAAATACCGGATGGGTTCGCTTTGAGAGTTAGTATTGATAGCCTAATTAACTCAAGGCTTAACGAGGAACCTGATAATACCGAAATCCCATCATTTGGTGGTGGCGGAATGCCGTCATTTGGTGGTGGTGGAATGCCATCATTTGGTGATGGTAGTGGAATGCCATCATTTGGTGGTGGTGGTGGAATGCCTTCATTTGGTGGTGGTGGAAACCCGTTCGCTTAGTTGAATCCTTGCGAAAATCACCAGATAAATATAGAGGAACAATGATGAGTTCTTCAGTACATAGTATGCTAGTATAGCTTGGCGCAGATAAACATACACTTCGATAAAAATGAAAATCATTCCTTATCGGTGATGTGCCTTCTGCCTAATTGTACTAGTTTACTATTTTCCTCTTTCAAACTCTTTACTAGTAATGACTTTAGCCAATATTTTCTGCCAGTTTGACAGTGAAGATCATTAAAGCTTTTATTCAGAAAGATTTTAGGTTAAGCGAACTAACACTTTAGATAACAAGTACTGAAGCCTTAAAAATTTTTAATTAAAAATAGGACAATTAGCGTTAATGGAAGCATCTACTATCGATTCAATTAATGGTGAGATTAACACCTTTAGTACAGGTGGCAGTACCAACCTGTATAGCGGTAGTTCCATTGCTACCAATGACAGTCCATATAGTGAAGGTAGTCTGTTGACAAGTGGCAGATCCATTCCAGGTGGCGGTATCAACCCGTTTGCTGGCGATGGTGGCAGTCAGCTTCAGCAATTAATCTTTACTCGCTTAAAGTTAATTCTAGGTGAAAATTTTTTCAAGGATACTGACAACGCATTGGCAGCAGGTACTAATCCCTTTGCTGGCAACGGTAGTCCTATTGTAGATGGCGGTACTAATCCCTTTGCTGGCAATGGTATTCCTATTCTAGATGCTGAAAGCTTGCTTCAGCGATCGCCTTTCGATCCTTTGAGAGAAGTCCTTGGTAACAATATACCCTTTAGTAACGGTGGCAATACATCAAATGCTGCTAGTCCAACTTTTAATGAGGGCAACGCACCCGTTGGTAATGGCAACAAGAACTTTGGTAGCGACAACGCAACTATCGGTAATCTTAACTTCAATTATGGCACTAACAGCGCAACCATTGGCAACGGAAACTGGAACTTTAATAATGAGAACGCAACTATAGGTAATGGCAACTGGCTATTCGGAAAGGATAACACAACCCTTGGTAACGGTAACTGGTATTGGGACAACGGAAGTAACAACGCAACATTAGGTAATGGTAATTGGCACTTCGGTAGTGACAACGCAACTATTGGAAATGGCAACTGGGATTTCGGTAGTAATAACACAATTATTGGTAATGGTAACTGGGTTTTTACCAGTGGAAATCAAATCGTAGGTAATGGCAAGTGGTTAGTAGATAGTGACAACAATACTAACGGTTTAGAATTATCTTCGCAAGGGATCAAGACTGATGTTAACAATCTGATTGACTCCCTCATAGGTAGAATAGGTCAAGATTTTCTGGTGTTAACAGAAGATTTTGATGTATCAAGTACCGAGACGTTTAATCGGCTTATCTCTTCTAGAAGTGTTAATATTAATGACACTGATATATCTAACTACATCGAGCGACTTTTGCCATCACTTAGCGTCATTCAAGGTGATGGAGATTATTACCCTGTGCCAAACTCTCAGTCTGTCCCAGAGTCAGCTTCTTCAGTGTCACTGGTAGTAATGGGACTTATGTGTTTGCTGTTGTCAGTGTTCAAAAAACAACAACACTCATAATATAAATTTAATTCTCCAAAGCTTCTAAAAATTCCTCTACAGTTATTCTATTTTTGAAAATTCCACTTCGTGGCTTTAACTGAACTGTATTGGAATATACAGCGCTTCCGGCTATTATGCAATACAATTTTCCTTTTGCCCCTCTCCTGTCATAGCTTTCAGCTTTGAGGATGTACCTCATAGCCGCCGGAAGTGCTGTATCCGTTGCTAGGCTGGAGGAATTTCTAAATCTTTGCAAATCTTGACAGCTAGAATATCAACAATCTCAGTGTGTCTTGGAACTGCTGAGGTTCTGTTGTTTGATAGATTGTAATAAATCGTATGCCTTCCACCCTCCCGAAGAAACAGACAGCCATTTTTTTCTAAATGGCGAATTAATTCACGTCTTTTCACTAGAATTTGATAGTAATTTGTTCACGGACGACATCTTTACCAGAGAGTTGTTGCTCTGCGAGTTCCCGATTTGATATTAGAATCAACTCTATCGCTTCCAGCAGACTTTCTCTCGCTTCTTCCAGCGTCCTCTCTTGGACATTAGCACCGGGGAACTCCTGAACGTAGCCGATATACCAATCATCTATCTTTTCAAATACAGCAGTAAAAGAGTTTTCCATAGCTTTTATTAATCATTAGTCTCTTTGTTTTAAGTTTAATTTATATATTGACTTTTTGAATAAGTGTTGACAGCGTATTCAAATCTGAATACTATAGTAGTTGAATTTGTAATTAAATTACATAATTTGCTAATTGGTACTTAGCAAGTTGTGCATAGCTCTATGACGATTTAGAGCGCTACAACGTTAAAACTTAACAAAAAGGGCTATTTTCTGGCGTTTTTACTTAATTTCGCTGGAGTTTAGCCCTATTTCGCATTTGACGCTATCTTACTTATATAGTTACAATTATTTAGCTGTGTTGTGATAAAAAGTACCATGCTTGACAGCTAAACACGAGTTTTACGTTGTTACAAATTCAAAAGGATTAGAATGCAAAAAATTACACTGGTTGATTTAACAGACAAGTTAGCTGGTAATCCAAAAGATTGCTTAGAACTTACTGATTCAATATTAAGAAGGGTTTGTGAATCAGATAAAATAGATGCACAGGCGAATCGGCATCTTCAGCAGAACGGTAACATGGCTCATGCTGAAGCTGAAGAGTGGCAAATGCCAGAGTTCTAGTTTAATTATCTCAAGACACAATAACCTTAATAGCAGTTAGTGATCTTAACAGTGATGCGTTAATAAACTTTAACGCATATATTTATTAAACTGTGACACCTTCTAACTCTTCATCTGCTAACTCATATAATTGACGCAATTTATCCAACTTATCTGCATCGGCTTGCCAGAAACCCCGCCCATGTGCTTCTAACATTCTCCCTAAAATATTACGAAAAGCTTCAGGATTTGCCTTGCGTAACTTATCCGCCATCTCTGCATCTAACGCATAAGTATCTGCGGCTTGATCATAAACCCAATCATCAGTAAAATCCGCAGTACCACCCCAACCAATTAACGCCGTCATCCGTTGAGAAATTTCAAAAGCACCACCAGAACCTTGATTTGCCATTGCTTGCGCCCATTTGGGATTTACCAACTTAGTGCGGTACTCCATTCGCAGCAAATCATCTAAATTACGGGGTGTAGTATCTTTCGAGAAACTTTCCACAAAGCTGGTTGTAACTTTCTTACTGCTTTGTTTTTCTGCTGCCCTTTTCAAACCGCCGGTATTAGCGTAATATTCTTGAATATCAGTTAAACCATACTCTACAGAATCAATTTCTTGAACAATGCGATCGCTAGTTTTCAAAAGAGTATTCAACACTTCCGGTCTAGCTTGACCTTTATCTTCTCTCCCGTAGCTAAAAACGTTGCGACTTTGCCAAGTATTGCCTAACTCCTCACCAGATTCCCAATTTCCATCAACCACTCTATCATTCACCAAAGAACCAAAATCACCCGCCGGATTAGAAAACAATCTTGCCGATACATTTTCCACACCTTGAGCTTTTAAAGCTAAAGCGTGTCTTCTAATAAAATTCTGATCTTCCGATTCATCAGCATCAGCCGCCCGTTGAAATAAATCATCCAACAATTCGATAATATTTACAAAACTATCCCGAAAAATCCCAGACAAATTACCCAACACATCAATGCGGGGATGTCCAACCTCTGCCAACGGCTTCAATTCATAACGAACAACTCTGCCAGTTCCTTCCTTAACAGGTTCAGCCCCCACCAATTCCAAAAGAATACCAAGAGATTCACCCTTAGTTTTAATTGCATCTAATCCCCAGAGCATTACCGCCACAGTTTCGGGATATCTCCCACATTCATCCAAATGTTGGGCGATAATTTTTTGAGCAATTTCTCGTCCTCGTTGGTATGCCGCAGGTGAAGGCATCCGATAAGGATCTAAAGCATGAATATTCCTCCCAGTTGGTAACACACCAGCACCATCCCGTAACAAATCACCACCTGGCGCAGGCGGAATATACTCCCCATTCAACCCCCTTAACAAATTCGTTAACTCATCCGTAGATTGCATCAACAAATCTGTAATTAGCTTTTTCTCCTCTCTACGCGGTTCATTTTCCTCCCCAAAATAAGCCTCTAAATATGAAGCCAATTCTTCTTCATTAGGTGCTTCCCCCAAAGTATGCAACCCAGAAGAAAATAGACGATTTTCTAAAACTTGCAAATATTCATATAACTCCACCAAATAATCATCAAAAGCATGAGCGCTAAACAACCGAACATTTTCGGGAGTAAACGCAATCCCCAAGTTTTTAGCATCTGCAAACGGACAATCTGCATCTAAACCAGAGTCCACAATTTTTTTACAAATAGCTTCCTTAAGCACATAATTTTTTTGTGGATCTTCACGATACTCCGAGATTAAATCACGTAATGTCACCAACTCTTTATATAAACCTGCACGACCATAAGGGGGTACATTGTGAGAAATTAAGACACCATAACCTCGACGTTTTGCTAACATCGATTCCGAAGGATTATTCGCCGCATATATATATAGATTAGGCAAATTTCCTAACAGAATATCTGACCAAGAATAACCTGTATTACCTAAAGGAGAACCAGGCAACCATTCCACCGTCCCATGCATCCCAAAGTGAACTATAGCATCAGCTTGAAACTCATTTTGCACCCATTTATAATAAGCAGCATATTGCGGATGGGGCGTTAAATCTCGTTCAAACATTAAGCGCATGGGGTCGCCTTGTATCCCCAAAGGCGGCTGTACACCTATCCACACATTTCCTAATTGTACACCACCAATCTGGAATTCGTCGCCGGATGTTTTAATACCAGTTCCCGTGAGAGATTTCCATTGTTTTTCAATGCGCGAGGTTTGCAGATATCCCAACCATTTTTCTAATGTGCGGACGTTGACAGATGCAGGGATATTTTCCGCATTATTTAAAGATTCATCCGCCTCTTTCACCCAGCGAATTAATTCTTCCCCATCTTCCGGTAAATCTCCGACGGTGTAACCTTGGTCTTTGAGTGCGTGGAGAAACTTCAGCAAACTACGCGGCACATTTAATAATGCAGCTGTGCCTACAGCACCATAACCTGGGGGAAACCCATATAAAATAATGGCAATCTTGCGTTCTGAAGCAGGTTTTTGCCGCAAAGCCACCCAAGTTTTCACCCTACCAATTAATCGCTGCACCCGTTCGGGAACCAGATAAATATTTTCGCCTACCAAACCACCGAGGGGAACGGTATCAATAGCCCCATCCAATTCTGGTAATGCGTACAACACCACACTTTGCAATCCGCCGACACCTTGACGTGTCCACGAGGAAATATCTTGAATTAGCAGTGGTGCAGCAACAATATAAGGTACATTCTTGGCAGTGAGAATGCGCTTTGCTACTTCCACTTGACGCCCAGCTTCCATTGAACCCGCAGGTCCGCCCACCAGAGGAAAGCCAATTGTAGAAACGATCGCATCTACTTTTACTGCTTCATTAGATAGTGAGGGAGTCTCTATGTTCCCTAGTTGTCGTTGCTGAATTTCATAATCGGTGGTCATCAAATCTCGTACCGCTACGTGTCCTTCCACGCCGTTGATAAATATGGGCAAAGGAGTTAACCCAGCTGATTCAAAACTGCGAATTAGTTGGGGAATGTAGGGTTGTTTGGTGATGACGTGTTTACGGTAGAGGAGAATTCCGATAACTGGGGAGACGCGATTAGGGAAGACGCGATTCATCGCGTCTCTACAATTGGTTTTATGCCATTCTAAATAGTCGCGGGGCGATTCAAAAAACCCTGGATAGTCGGGATGGAGTAATCCGATGTTGGGAGTTTCAACTAGCGGGGGAATGTCGCCGACTTTTAAACCCAAGTATTTTTCTGCTAGTATCGAGAATAATGAAGCGACGTTTTCTGTGCCGCCAGCATTCCAGTAACCATAGATAATTAACCAGTTACGTAAGTCTTGGACTTTTTGCACTGGCACGTATTTCAGCAGTTTGGGGCCAATTTTTAAGAAGCTGATATAACCAGCGAGTTTGTCTTCTTCGCGTCCGTTGCTAAATTTGTCGAGGATGAATTTAACTGGTTTGGGCATTCCTTTGGGGTTGTCGCCAATGACAAAGATACCCAGCTTGGTTAAACTCATCAATTCCAAGGCTGACTCAAACACCAGGCGGATGGGAATTTGGGCAATGCGATCGCGCAGCCACACAACCTGGTCATAATCAAATAGTAAGCTGCCAAAAAACACATCAGCGTCATGAAGTGCTGCTTCTACCTCAGTACCTTTACTGGTAAGATCGCGATCGCTAAATACCCGAATATCCAACTCAGGACAGCGAGAGTTAGCCAAAAAAGCTGCTTTTCTGTACAAGTCAGCGTTGAACGATTCAAACCCAGCAACTAAGACGATGCGTTTCATGCCTGTAAGCTACGAAATATTTCTTTACTTAAATTTTAAACCGGCTCACAGACTGATTGTTAAATATCTACCCACAGATTTCGGTCAGTAGTTCCTTGAGGTAGGGCGTAAATCCGGCTACCATCTCAATTAACTAGACAATTGATTGAGCAACTGGTTAAAGGTCTGTAAACTTCCGCCACAGTGTACTAAGTAGATTTGTCAGCGTTATTATCTAAATAATGGAGGCAATTGCTGCATTTCAATTTATTGCGAAAATCAACGGGTTATTCCCGATTTTGATAAATTATAATGGTTATGTTTTTGGTGACAATATACCTTTGAATTAATGGATTTTACCACAGAAAATTTGCTGTTCAGGTTCACCCAAAAAGTTATTTTGTCTACCAGGGTATTAATGCTTAAAATAATGTGGACATTCTCAAGAAGTAATTCAAAAAAATTATTAACAAAATTTTGTCTCTATAATTGAAAGAGTTTTGAACTAGTGTAAAAATAAGTAAATTGAGGACAAAAACATGAAATTTGGAATTGATAGTGGGCACAATTCTCCACCAGATACGGGAGCTAGAGGAATCAAAATTGAAGATAATTTAACTCTAGATGTAGGGAATAGAGTTATAACCAAGTTAAGAGCCTTAGGAAATGAAGTGGTAGTATGTAAACCAAGTAGTGCTAGTACAGTCCGGGAATCGCTCTCGAAAAGATGTACTACAGCTAATGCCAGTAAAGTAGATATTTTTGTCTCAATTCATTTTAATGCCTTTAACAGGCAAGCTAATGGCACAGAAATATTTGCAACTAGTGAGTCGGGGAGAAAAATCGCTAAACCTGTATTAGATGAAATCGTCAAGTTGGGATTTTTCAATCGTGGCGTTAAGAGTGGTTCCCACTTGTTTGTTCTGAGAAACACAGATATGCCTGCGATTCTTGTAGAATGTTGCTTCATCGATTCGGCAAAAGACATGAATCTTTTTGAGCCAGAAGCAATGGCCAATGCGATCGTCAAAGGTTTAACTGGTAAAGTATCAAGTGTTCCTGTTAACCCCGTATCAGATGAAGAGGATAATGTAGATACCACTATTCTGAGACTGCAAAAAGCCTTAAATCGACTAAAAATAACCGATAAAAATGGTAAGGCGTTAGTGGAAGATGGCTTCACCGGGGCTAACACCAAATCTGCCGCAGAAAAATTTCAGACTATTGTCGGAATTCAGCCGACTGGAATTGCTAACGCAGCTACATGGAATGCCATAAATCTAATTTTGGCAAAACGAATCATCAGACCAAACCATGCTGGTGGTACAGTTGTCGCATACTTACAATACCGTGTAGGTGTTGAGAATGATGGCGTCTACGGGCCGCAAACAGAGGTTGCAATTAAGAAATTTCAACAGCAAAATGGTTTAGATGCTGATGGGATTGTCGGGCCTGCTAGCTGGCAGAAATTAATTGGTTAGGCTAATGGCTAATTACTCATTTGGATTATAGAACTATAGCGATCGCCTGAAGCCGTTGACCTAAAATAATCAAAGGAAATAACCAGGGCGTAGGAAGTCACGTATGTTGTTGACAGGGATATGTTCAACTTTACAAGTTGCTTTTGATAAGCATCAATTGCACTTGATCACAGGTAATTTCCTATCGCTCTGGTGTTTTTTTGGCGGTGAAGTTTCGCCAAAAGTATAAAAGTAAAGGGCTTCACAAGCTTATAATAATTGTTACTATTTTATTGTATAAATACACACATTTTTTGCTAGCTTTCACAGCCCGTTTCATTGGCATTCTCCGACTTGAGCGCCCGACGAGCTAACTTTACGTAAGTCTTTACAGTAGCGTAAGGCATCTCTAAATCTTCGGATATAACCTGCAATGATTCTCCCATCTCGCGGCGTGCTAAGATAGTTGCCCATGTAGAAGCAATTTTATCAGTGCGATCGCCTCCTGTGCGTTTTCGTTGTGCCGTGAATAGCACTGTCAATTCATCAATGCGTTCTCCTAGCAGATTTGTTAGCACCTGAGTAGATAAACTTACCTCTGGTTTCACTAAATTTAAGCGAGTTTGTCCCAGTCCAAAAGTAGTTTTGTGTCCCGTACCGCAGTAGGGGGCGAGTTGAGCCAAAGCATAAAATAGCCGGGTAAACTCACAGTTAGCTAAAGCCGCTTTAGTCAAACCACAGGACATTGCCCCTGTGAACCCAGTTACTGAACCCCGCTTGCCAGCTGCCACCTTCACCGATTCCAAACGATGCTGATGGATAATTACCCCTTCATCTATCCAGTCAAGGAAAGTTTCTTGTTCGATTGGGATTCCCGAAAAGTCATTCCAGCGACGTAGGTAGCTGTGAAAGAGATTAACTGGCACCGGCAGGGGAAAATGATGACCCTTGCGGCGAAAGCTAGTAGGCGAGACAAAGCTGAAATTGACGTTATGGTGTTTCTCTGGTAATAACTGCAATAGTTGCGCGTAGGTAGTGGGTGGATGAGCGATACTAACCTGTTTTATTTGCAGGGGAGCATCTCTTAAGTCCAGGATTTGGGGCAGTTGGGCTAACCATTGCCTGAGAAACTGCACAACTCTTGGAGACAACGCATTAATGTGCCAATGGTAAATTTGCTTGGCTTCCAATTGCAGTTGTCTACCACTGGCGAGGAGTTGACCTGACAGCGCCGAAATATTGAAGGGCTTTTCCGACTCTCCATCGTGCAGATATGCAGAAAGTTCTGGGTTGAATTGGCGTACTTGGTCAAGAAACCAGGCATGGAGTCCAATTGTGTACTGAGAGTAGAGGGAAGTGGAAGTAGTTGGCTCAAGGTCAAACACCAATCCCATCAGTTCAGTGTCATCTGCCCATGTGGGAAGAAACTCTGACTGTGGCTTGGCTTTGCGCTTAGTGGATGTAGCTGTTTTTGGCATTGCAGAATGCCATAACGATGTCAAATATTGTACGCAATTTCCATCCCCTTTGGGGGAAGAAAGCGAGTTAATTTAATTATTTGCGTCCCCTTGCGGGGAAGAGAGATGAGAGATTGAATAATTCAGTTGTCTAGCATCTCACGGATTAATGTTTCCGTCTCCTTATGGAGTCAGCCTGGTAACAGTACTTGACTGTTAGTCAGCATATGACGGTTATTCGTTTCCGTCCCCTAACGGGGATTTATATAAGTTAGCTACCTAGTACTTGCTTGATTTTTTGCAAGTTTTGAAAGGATTGAGTAACTCTAAATTTATTTTTAGTGTAATACAATTTTGCATTGGTAGTTATATCTTGTAGATATCTAGCTTTACGGCTTTCACCCTCTAATTCTATATAAGCGTTCCGTAAACTCCTGTTACCTAGTTGATTTGCTAAATCTCTTACGTAATCCTTACGAGAGTTATGGCGAGATGGCCAGGGATATTTTAGCTCAATATTACATTCTGTTATACACGCATAGTATTCTACCCAGTGCAGTGCTGCATAAAAGCATATAGTAATAGCCCAATCTGGATAAGTTTGTTCAAGGCTACGTGCTGCTTGTTCATTGCTTTTAGCTTGCTCAAGGTAGTAATCACAAGTCATTTTTGTGTAAAAAATTTAGAGTTAATTAACCCACGACTAAGTTAAGATTGAAGCTGGAAATTTGTTTACCTGTAACTGTAGGTTCTTTATTGTCATAATTATTAATTACTCTAGAACCCTCTCGAAGTTTGGAAAACCTACTGACTGGTTCAGCATGGAAATACCATTTTTCTCCAGAATCATCCCGTAACTTCCATTCAGAGTCAATTACTAAATTTTGCACAATCTCCCAGAGTTCATGTGATAACTCAGTTTCGGTTTGCAACTCTAGTTCAAAATCAATCCAATGGATATCTGGAAATCTTAGAGCTATAGCCCTGACCTTGTTGACATTAGCTACTTCAGTTAACTTTTGTACTAATTCTTTTACTCTAGAAATTGCATCAAAACTTGGTAATTTATCCGTTTTAGTTAAAACTAGAGAAAATTCACCAAAGTGACTCCAAGAAGTATCTGTCTTATCTAGATAATCCCAACGTTTTTGTGTTGAATTTCCGTTTGAAATCATTCTTTTTCCTTTAAAAATTCGTTTAGACGGTCTCTCAAGAAGGTAGCTTGTTGTCGAGTAAATGCAAAGTTACCTATCAAATTTGCTTCTGATGCTGATTCTTGCTTATTAGTAAATGGACTGCCTGAAAGTATTCCTGCTATTAAAATACCATCTTCACTATCAAGTGCTACCTTTACACCTGTAACTAAGTATACTTTTTCTTCTCTTTGCTCGCTCATGATTTGCTCTTTGTACCGGATTTTCCTTTTGTACGTGAAAAAAAGGAGAGCGAAGATATAGTCACTAGGCACTCTATTTTCGCAATCTCCTTTATTTTAAGGTAGCCCTACCTAAAGTAAAGCTTGTCAATAGGCCAACCCGTCCCTGCGAGCAACTTACACTTTCACTTTAAAGAGTATAGTCTTTGACAGTTGAGTGACTGGTTGAGTAACTGATACTGGAGGTGTGACTTGATATTGAGTGAAAGAACAATACTGTTTTTGAAAATTCAGTAAAAGAACAATACTGTTTTTGAAAAGATTCAGAATGCGTCGATGCAGAAGAGCAGTCTAGTACTGTGTAGTTTTGTCTAGATTCAGTCATAGAGGATGAAATCCTTACTTAGGTGTTCTCATTTATTATAACACTACTAACTCAGAAAAAACAGTATAAACACTAGTAAAAAATTATACTTAAGTCACTTGGTTTGAACACTTTACACTTTTAATGCTACCGTCTTCCTTAAGAGACACAATTTTTACCTGAACTGTCTGCCCTTCCTGGAGAAAACTAGCTTTCTTCGGTTCTTTCTCGGTTAGCTTAATTGCTCCCAGAATCTCATAAGTTACTTTGTTACCAGTTATTTTGATGACTGTTGCTTCTAATATGTGGTCAACCGTAAAATTTTGGGATTGAGCAACTTTACTGATTTCCGCTTGGCGGGGTGACTCAAAAGTAGGTGTTCTGGAGGTTGGAATCTCCCCAATTGGCCCTGCATCTTTGTAGTAACGCATCAAGCGAGATACCCAGCCTAATATTTGCAATATCGTGTAGGCATCTTGAACACCTTTGAGATAATCACTACAAGCTTTATCAATACTGCGGTAATAATCTGTGGTTCTACCACTGTTGCCAATTTGTCTACCACTACTCACTAAGGTTTTCAAGTATTTAAAAAGCCTGGAGATTGCATCTGGTTGGTGAATTGATGCACGGAGATAAGCAACTACTTTTCCCAACTCGTTAACATCTGTATTTTCTTTTACCAAAGTTTGAGCGATCGCATGGGCAATTTCCCACTGTGCATCTGTCAAAGATTCCGAAGAAGTTTCAACTATTGTCATGATTAGTACATTCCAGATGGGGGTTCGCGATCGCTTGGATAGCGCAGCACAGCCGTAAGTTCGTCTAGTTGGGGTTGCTGAATCAGGCGCAAGTAAGCCGCTTGGATTTGTGTTTGCATAAACTGTTGCAAAACATCCCCGATTAACTCATCAGATTCATTGATTTTGTATGCAGAATATCGCTTTTCGAGACTTTGCGATCGCGCAATTTTGTCTATAGTTACTGTCATCGTCCCCATACCAATTGGCTTACCGCCACCCACTTTTAAAGCGATGGGACACTGAGAATCTTGTCCTAAGACAATCAACAAAGTTCCTAACTCTTCTGGTAGCAAATTCTTGAAGTGTAATTGAGTTTTGAAGATGTATTCTCTTCCCGCTTGCTGTACGGGAATCCCAGAATTTTGCCCTTTATCAATTGCTCTGATAGTGTGGTAATAAAATTTACGTCCTGCAACTCTACCCTGAATAAAGTATGCACTACGTTCATCTGGACGGGGACGATACAACGAAGGCATAAATCCAGTAGAAAATTCCATACTTTCACATTTGGCTTCGTTGAAATCAAGTAAACCTTGCCAATTTAACGCACCGAATACTCTACTAGCTGGGCAAAGTTTTTCCTTATCATTACAAGGTAAACGTTCACTGGGATATTTATTATCCCTTTTATACTTAGAAGTAGTTACTGCCAAAGTGCTGTTAGTAATCGCCTCATACACAGACCGAATGCAACCTTTGAGAGAACTGCCACCAATTGAGAGCTTTTGGTCAACACCCTGTACCATTGTTTTGATTAAGGGAATGCGATCGCTGCCAATATCGCTACCCATGACAACTACTCCGGTGGAGATGTGGAGAGATGTCTGCACTTTTAGAGTAAGATATAAAGTGCCATGCAGGCGATCGCTAAAATATTTGTGATGTCCAGCAGGACGCTGTAAGTTAGGTTTTTCTTTAGGAAAAGAGACAAATTCATAGGGTTTCGGTGGAAGTTCAGGCGATGAATCTCCACCGCTAGAACGGTTAGGTGTACTTGGTGGCTGCGGTCTTTGAGGACGGTTAACAGTCATTTTTGGCCTGCCTCCTCTACGGTTAGAGCAACAAATTGCACAGTCGAGGTTTCATTATCTATAAAATAACGTTGAGCTAATTTAGGCTTATTGTTATTTTCTTGTTTTAACCGAATATCTAAACCATTTGGGAAAATTAGCTTTTTAGGAAATCGTGTTTCATCGGGACGATATCCATAAGCGGGATATCCATAAGATGGAAAAATTTGAGGATTATTAGGCTCTATCCGCCAACCTTCACCCACTGGTTCAAAATTATGATGATTGTCAGCAATAGTTAGTAGTAACACTTCATAACACTCTTTACTTTTTTGCTTCCACCTCAATTCACACTCTTGATTGAACATTTGCCCCTCGGTCATAGGAAATTCTTTTTCTGTAGGTCGTTGTTCTTTAATTCCACTAACTGTGTGAGTCCAACGTAAAAAGTAATAACTAGGATTAGTTGCTAATATTGTTATCAATTCTTGCAGTTGAATAACTGTTAAAAGTTGCTTGCCAACACCAACAAAAGGTTTCATTTTACCCTCGGTATTAAACTACTCCAAGACTGAACCGCTTGTGTAAATAATTCATGGACACCCGTTTGGCCTTCACCTTGCCAAGTTAACTGCACACCAAAACCTAAATTCATTAATTCAGCTGTTGCAGACTCAGTATACTGGTGGTCTTCTGGTAGAAAACCGTAGGATTCTGCTTCTTTTTGTTCTAGAAATTCTCCAGCACCTAATAGCAGATTTATAGCCCATTCCTTTTGACTACCAAAAGCAGAAATCTTCCCATTTCTCAATTCACAACCTGGATATTGCACAACGGCTGAGTTTAGTTTCACCTGCACAGTACCTAATCCGCGAGATTTTGCAAAACCTAAACCAAACCAGCCATCATCTAAATCCCGCAACACTAAACCAATTAAACCTAACTGTGCCAAAGTGAAGTTTTTCAAATGAATTTTAGTGTGAAATTCACCCACAGTACAAACTTGATAATTGAATGGGCCAACTGCTACAGAACCAAATACTCTATCAATTGCTACGCCATTACGTTCTTCAATTTTGAGAGCCTGAGATTTATCAGGATAAGCATCTTCAATTCTGACTCGGCTAGCAATGGAAGTATTACCAAACATTTTATCTGTAAAACTGGAGTGTTTATATAACTTCGCTCCAATGGTAGGATTATTTTGATTTTGTTTCTTCAAATTTTCTAGATAGCTATCATTATTTAAAGGGTTATTAGCCCAAAGCCTCTGAGTATTTTCTGGAGGACGTTCTTCACTACCCACTGTCCTAACAATTCGTTCTGCATGGGCGCGGATTGCTCCTTTTAAACTGCTTCCTGGTAAATATATAGAACGTCCACCAGCATGATAGGTTTCCACAAATTCCATATCAGGCTTAGTCGGATCAGCCCCTTCTTTACCAGATTTAATCAGAATTGGCCCGTCGGGAATTAAGGTTAAATAAATTGTGCAGTGATTAACAAATCGTTTGTGCATAACTAAATTTTCTTGATAAAAATTTGGATTATTAAGCAGCTACCAAATTGTTTAGCTGCAATTCACACTGTTGAAAAATATAATTGACAGCAGCAAAGAGTTTATCTATTTCCTGAATGGTGTAAAATGTAATATTTCTCGTAAAAATTTCGTTTTCTAGCTTACCGAATTGCCAGCGATCGCCATTAGAAACAATACCAAAGATAACTATTTTTAATTCACCATTAAGCCTTTGAGCAGCAATCATTTCTGCTAAACATTGCGCCCAACCAGTTTCAAAATTATCCTGTTTTGCTTCTACTAAGATGAAGTACGGCTTATCAAATACCACTTTTCCTAAAGGAGATTTTTTAGCCAAAATATACTCAGGAAAGCCTGATAATTTTTCATCATAATTTAATGAATGATGACCCCATAAAATGAACTGACTGCGGTAGCACTTCCAAACTTCTTTGAGGACTGGATAAATCAGATTTTCACAAATAGAAAACTCTGAGTTATCAACAACACCGTCCCGCATCATAGTGTCTAAATCTTCCCGGAAGTAGTCAGAAACATTAAACTCAGCTTTGCCTATAAAATTAGCTTCTGTATAGATAACCTGAAATGCTTTAAGGACTTCACCGATGGTTTTGTAACTACTGAAAGCCATATTATCCTCCTCAAGAATTTTGTGTTGCTTCAACTGTGGAACTCTTATTGATATTGTCTCTTAAATGTTTGATGAGAGCATAAGTCCAATCCTGCTTAAACTGCTTACCGTCTTCATAACTCGATATGTCATCAATTGTATTACTGATGACTAATTCTTGTAAGTATGTGAGTAACTTTTCTGGGTCGTTGTTGACATCAAACCAGCGCATTTTCTCAATTTCTAGTTTAACGACACCCAAGCCACGCGATCGCCCCCCACCCAGAGGTATTTGTTCTGTCTCAAACTGATGTAAGCCAATCATCAACAGTCCCAGTTCCCAAAGTTCTGCATTTTCCACCACAGCTTTAAAGTCAAATTGTGTCGCAGCCGGAACTACTTGAAAATCGTAAAGTTTACCATCTGCGGCTGTTTCGGTGTCTCGGTCAATTGCTACACCGTCTCTTTCCTGATATTGTCCAAACCAGGTATCAGACACTACTGTTAAATCCCGTACTTGGAACTTACTAGCAATCCAGGGAGAACCAAATAGATGAGATACTAAATCTGTCTGTTTAAGAATTTCTTCAGTTAAAGCTTGGTCATCATGGTAACTATCTTTTAACTGCTTCATTTCTTGCGATGTGATTGACCATTCATTTTCAATTGCTGGATTTGCAACCAGTTTGCGATTATTTCCTACAATACCTCTGAGGAAACTTTCGAGGCGCGATCGCAATGCTCCTTTAAAGCTAGAACCCGGTATTAATGGATTACCTAAAGCATCTTTAATTACGGGTAAATCAGATCCTATCGGTTCACTTGAGCGACCTGCACTAATGCGTAATGCTGTGATTGTGGTGAGTTTACCTGTAATTTTTAGGCGATTTTTAAATGTGTCAAACATAGTTGAATTAATTATTTTCTGCAAATTCTTTTTGTAGATGCAAGGCTATAGTATTTGTTTCTGCTTTATTTCGACCTGTTGTTTGAATACATAAACCCAATCCTTTATCCGTCCAAGTTAGAACAAACTCTACAACTCCATCATTAGTAGTCCGACGAATTGGGTTAGTACGTCTTGAGTTGAATGGAAGGGAATTAATAATTTTTTTGACATAGGGAGAACGACATATTTTTTGAGCAAATGCCTGGAGAATATCTATGCCGTGATCCTCTCTCAAACTTATGGGTTTACGCACTGGTTCAGTGTCATCTTGAGGAATTAAAGAAAGAATGCTATTTTCTTGTTTAGCAAATTGTAATCGACAACGCTCATTAAATAATACTCCCATTGCTGAAAGACTAACTAAAGTTTTTTCGCCATCAGCCTCTTCATCAATCAGTGACTCAAAATAATTACTTTCTAAATTTTCTTCAATTTCTGACTTTTCAATTATTTGCTCACTCTCTAGATTTTCAAAAAGTAGATAGTTATTCAGCCAAAAAGCTAGATCCAAGGCAATAGGTTGCGGAGGAAGTTCAATCACCTCTGAAAATTTTTCAAACAAATAGTAAACTGGGATTTCTAATGCTTGTCCAATCATCCCAGCGAATGATATCTGTGCTTTGTAGCCCCCAGTCGCATTAATAGCAATTGCTTCTGGGCTAAATTTTCTCACCTCATTACTAATTTCCCGTACAAGATTTTTTAAACCCTGCTGTTTAAAAGCCTTGACATCATCATCACGTAATCCTTTCAGTATGCGTACTTCTACTTTCCCAAAAGGCAAAGGATTACTTTTTTTATTATCATAATATAACTTCAGCAAAGTCCCGGTAGTTTTTCCGTCATCCGTATCTGAAACTAAAAATATTAAACGTATACGTGCCGCTAGTAAATTTTTATCACAGATGCTTGTAATTGAGTTGATTTCTGCGCCACATATACGATCTGAGTTTTTATGCTCAAGCAATGATAAAGCTAACTGATTCCAGTTCTTAGACTCAAATAATTGCTTAATTGAATCTTCTGCATACTTGAGATTATTGAATAGACTCGTACCGACTGTACAAATAAGTGTGTTTCTCATGGTTTTATACCTGAAAATTCAAAAAATAATTTTATCTTGGCATATAAGCAGGGTATTGCAATTATGCTGCACCGTCGCGTTTATACTTCAAATGACGTGCGCCATAGCCTAAATAGCGGCGAATCAATTCTAGCCAAATAGGTTTAAAGTCTGCTTGACAACATTCGGCAATTATTTGAGCATTTGTCTTGATGCTGCCATCAATATCTTCAATTATTTTCTCAGCTAGAGATTCTTTACCTCTTCCCCATTTTTTATCTCGTCCTACTTGATAGCGGATAAAGTTTTTAATCACTTCTGCACTTTCAGTAGTATCAGATACACGCACTAAGTTACGAAATTGTGACTCTTCTAAATCCCCATATTTTGTTTTATCTAAAGCATTCTGAATCCAGGTGACTAGCTCATCTTCAGCCTGACGGATGCCTTTTTGAATCTCCAGTTGTTTATGTTGCTCTGATAAATTGCTCATACTGCTTCCTCTCTAAATACACTATGAAATTCATTGCAGATTTGCACTTGTCCGAAACCTTCAGAAGTGCGAGCGCCTAATCCTTTTACTTCTAAATTTTCCCAGGTTTTTATCCATAAATCCTCATTAGATGTACTGAATAAATATACAGATCCTTTATTGGTAACTAACTCCACATCTTTCATAAGCCCCCAAGCTGAATTCCAGCCAGAACGATAATCATAGCTGCTGTAAGCTGCATGAAGTTCTAGGGAAGAATCAGTAACGTCTGTTAATTCTTGAAGCATTTCTTTTGAAATTACAGTAGTGCATCGCCAGTTTTCAGTTAAGATGGCATCGGCTTGCAAATCAAGGGTGAAATATATCCGATTTTTTGCTAAATCTTCTACTGGATTACCAAAGATATTCTTCCATTCGTGCCAACGTTGATGCAATTTATCATTGAACTGTTTTATTTTATTAGTGACACTTGGTTTAATTTCTACAGGTGGCTTTGCTTCAATCTTGACTCTTCCTAATCCGCGTGAAGTTGCACCACCTAAACGTAAATCTTCCTGATGATTATCAATAAAAACTTGTAGAGATTCTGCTAAATCATTTGGTACAAAGATTTTCCCTGTATATATGATCGGTTTTTCTTTGTGATCTTGAGATTCATTTAAGACTTCAAGGCTGTAGAGAACTCGTTCTTCTGAAGTTGCTCTGCGTCGGTTAATACCTACTCGCGTTAACAGACGAGTAGTTGTAGAATTGCTGTAATATTTGCTCTGAATTTGGTAAAAGCCAGTGCAAGCATCCACTCTACCGCCGTCAGTAGGGCAATTGGGATCGTAAAGATGTCCATAGCCTTCAGCACAGAAACGGTCAATCAAAGTATCAAAAACGCCATTATGCACAAGGTCATTGGGTTCGGACTTAAAACCTGGCTTGTTTTTGGAACTTAAAGCAGTAGCGGGTAATACTCTGACTTCTGACTGAATTTTAATATTTGCAGGATAGGCATTTTGGAAGATTGCCGGATTTTCACCTAAAAATAGCTCGTGAAAATTGTCACCATCACTAATAGATGTATTAGCCCACTTTAAGATTACAGCAGCGATCGCACCCCGAATTACAGAACCGGGAATGTAACTTTCGGCTTCAGTCACAGAACCACCCGGCTTGTATCGCCCAATAGCTAAAGCAGACAACGCTTTAATTTCCAAATTAATCTGTTTCATTGCTCACCTCCTTTTTCCAGAAAATCCCACGCTGATTGTTCTAACGGTAGGTTAGGAAATTCCCAATGCAGCCAGCCCAAACCTGCTGATTTACTACCACCCAAAGCGTGAATATGTCGCAGTCCAGCTAAAATTAATGCTCCTGTATAGACTGGTGTAGCACATAGATGAATATGTCCTGTAAATTTAAGTTGGGCATTGGCTGGCGAGGTTTCTAGAAAGTAGAGTTTTTGTTCCTCGGTGGTGTGGCGGCGGCGATTAATTGTGACACACGGACGCAATACCTCTGGTAAATTGTCTGGGTCTTCTGTGCAGATTAAATCATCAAAGATTACACGGGATGGCAAAACTGGATTCCCAAATATTTGACAAATCAGGCAATGATGCTGTCCTTCATAACCTGATACTTGATATTGTGTACGTTCAAAGTTACCAGTTAACCCTGCCCTTTGGGGACACATAGTTTGCGGGTTGGGAGAAGCACAGGTTGCCCAATGCAATCCTCTAGCAATTTTTTCGCATTCATGGCGTAATCTACCCTTGAGTTGAGAAGCAGGAATGAGCAGGTTTCCTTCAGAGTTTTTTACAATTGGTTTATCTGCCAATGAACCAGAAGAACCGCCTGCACCAACGCACAAAGCAGTTTCAATTACAGCCGTAATTGAATATGAGGTGATAGGGTTTGATAATTGCCGTAGATAAATCATAAGTCATCCTGAGTAGTCGCCATCTGTGCTTCAATTGCATCATTATCATCATCTGGTGAAGCAATAAAATCATACAAGTCTACAACGTCTCGCCAAATTGTTTCAAAAAGAGGATAGTCTGATTTATCATCCTCAAGTGTCCCATCGTCATACATCCACGGGGCTAAATTACCCTTATTATTTGAATCTTTAGGCTGACACCAAGCTTGTTCAAACTGTTCTTGCAAATCAAAACTTTGTTTGCCTTGCTTGAGTCGTACTCGAAAATAACGATAGTTGAGAATGGCGGTCTGCTTACCTCTTTCTAATAAACTCTGAATTTGGTAAAGTTGCGACTTGGGAAATTTGACATTTTTCAAAGCTTCTATTACTCTGATTAAGCCTCCTAATTCATGTAATGTATAAGGAGCGGCATAAAGCTTTAACTTTGGTTTTAGGTTTTTTGTCAATGCCTGTTTACGAAATTCCTTAATGTCAGATGAAATCATGGTGACAGATTTCATAGTTAAAAAATCTACTGTTCCACCACAGTATCCAGCCTTTTTCAACTTTTTGGCACGTTCTTTAGCTGATTTTAGCAATTGTTCTGTTAAGTCTTTGGCATAATAAATGGGAGTATTATATGCTGTAATTAGCACACCAATTGAGGTGCTAAGTTGACATTGAGAAGGTAGAGCCTCTATCGGTTTGTAGCGATGGCATTTTTTTAAGTCTATGGGCTTACTGTCCTGCTTAATTTTATAATCACCGATTATCTTTTCACTCTCTATGCTTTCTCCCAATGGCACTTGTTTTAGGAGAATTTTTTCAAATTGCTCTCCAATGGTTTGAGCGATCGCCAGTGCTTTGTTCGCTGGTACAATCAAGATAATGTCATCACCACCAATAGTAATTATTTCAAACGGATGAACTAAATCACCGTTCTCTAGCCCTTTTTCCTCATCATTTAATTTATACAATTTATGAGGATTAAGATTCTTTGCTAACGCTTGATAAACTGCATACTCAGTCGCCAATTCCACATCTCGACTAAACTCCTGATACTCTTGTGGAGTCCGAATTTTCTGAATATAACCACCGATATTATTGCCATCAGCATAGATATAAGCAATGAAATCTTTACTAGCATTACCAATATGGCTGAGGTTTTGGGAAATTTCAATGTCATCAGGTTTAAGACCTGCGTAGTATTGCTGTTTTAAACTAGGATTCTTATCGAGAAATGAATTATATTTATCCAACCAGCCTTCAACTCTGATACTTTTCCACGTCAATTGAGAGTTGTCGTACCATTTAGGCTGTGTTGGCTCTCCTTTTTTTGCTCTGTAACCAACTAAATGTTTACGAGCCGAAGCTTCAGAAAAATGGGATTCTTTAGGCAATTCTGGCGGTTGAACAATCATTACCGCAGACCTACGTTCTCCTTCATCACGCATCAAGTAAGGATGCGTTTCAAACATTGGAGGATAGCACCGACTGGGACGATTAGAAAGGTCATGACCACTGCGACGTTGGTTAAATAGAATTACTAATTTTGCTGTCAGTTCATTAAAACTCTTGCGGTCTGCAAAAGCATCCTCAACAGACACAGCTAAATTATTAAATCTTTCGGTTTTAGAATTCTCTAGATTCTTCTCCAGATTGCCAAAATAAGCTTGAACAAGTGGTTCTTTATATTTCTGACGATACCAATCTAGCCAAAGTGTATTTTCAATAGGCTCTCGTAGCAACCCAAAGCGAATTTCTAGAAGTCTAAATGTATCTCCCACCGCGCAGGAGTTAGCAGTTAAAGTTTCTTCAGTGTAACGTTTTTCAATTGCATTTGTTAAATCATCAACAAATGCAGATGGACAAAATGCCAGAATATTACCACCTGTGGAATAAATAATAAGTTCTGAAATTAGTGCTTCCGAAAGTTTGGAATCAATAGGAATAGTGTCATTCAACCATTCTCTGACTTCATTACACTGAATTGTATACTGGTTTGACTTAGGATTTTTATTAAAAAATGCAGGTAAATCAATCAGGTTAATGCGATCTAATAAGGCAGATGCACCACGAATATCTTGAATTTTAGATGACTCAAATACGTATTGTTTTATCTTAGTTGCACCACCATAAACTAAGCCAATGCGGTTAGTCTGATTCCATAAATCAGAATACTTACTCTTTAATTCATTTAAAGATTCTGGAAAGTAATTTTTGTGAATACCTTGTAATTGCTGCACTTGTTCGACAAGGAATCGCACTTTTTCTGGCACTTCTTCCCCATGCTTCAAAGCTTGGCGCATTTGCTGCAATACTGCTAAAGCAAACTTAGGCTTTCGCTCATTACCCCAAGCTAAACACCAAGCGATCGCAATCACAATAGAGCTTGGATTTTCCATATTATTTGTTTTCATTTCTACATACTCCTACCTACCAATCAACCCCACCAACAACCGCGCCAAAGCTTGTACCATCGGACGCCCTGAAACATCCTCCCCACGCTGCAAACGATGAACGCTACCTGTAAGTATGGGTAACTCTGAGTCAATGCGATCTGCAACACCGTGATAATCGCTGTAGATACAGGCAATGATTTGCAAATTGAGTTCCAAACAAAACTCCTGCCAAGGACTAATTTGCGTAATATCTCTAAATAAAATTAACGCATGAGTAGCATAAGATGCAATTAATTTATTCTTCTGATCAATTTTGCCACCTAAATCAATCATATTCAGAGGTAAACACGCATTTTGCACTTGTATTGCTTTTTGTTGAGCAAATTCTAAAGTAAATTTAGATTTATACTCATCCTTTAACTGTTGTGCTAAAGCAGCATTGTTACGTACTGTTTCGGCAAACCATGCACCTTCCCCATCAGGACAAGCTGTGATGAAATGAGGATAGGGCGCTTTCCCATCTCGATGCATTGACATCATCGCTTGCTTTAAACCGTCCCTTAAACAAGACTTTCCTGAATGAGGAGATCCGCAAAGAACAACTTTGATTGGTAACTGTTGCATATAAAGCTTTAATCAACTAAGTCACCCAAGCTGTATGCTGGATTATGGGTAATGCAGACAACATACTTGCCTAACTTGGGGTCAAAAAATGCGATCGCCCCGTAAAGATGCCCTACCTTATGTGCCAATACAAAAGCTACAGGCACAGACACCGGGCCATTAATCTTGAGTAATACTCCCCCTCCTAGCTCTCCTGCTTTACTCATCTCCTCAAGACGTGCCGCCGCATCTTTGACAATTTGATCGTTTTGTGCTGGTTCAGCAAATCCGATTTTTAATACCTCACCTTCAAAGGCGATTTTGTAAGTAGTCATTTTTTTTACATATCAAAGAATGGCTCTATCATACAGGTAACTGGAAGAAGATACTTCCAGAAATAGATCAAATCTGTGAACATCATCTAATTCTGATACCATTTTCTGTAATTTCCTGCTTGCTAAAAAATTAGTTGAATGGAAATTAAGCACTTAAATATTAAGGAGGAGTTAAATGGGACTGAGCGACGGACTTTTGAACCCGACCAAAAAGGCTATGGTCATAGATGACTGCTGCAACATGATAGATAGACAGCTTGCGTCTAAGTCAGGTATAAGCGGCATGGCTCTTAAAACTACCTTCGCCGCCCTGAAGGGTGTTAAGCCAGGATACATCCCTTACGTTGTCGAGCAGATCCTGCCGCAGTGCTTGAAAGCCCTTGATCCCATTTGGACTGAAGGCGTGCAGAAGGGTGACCCAGTTGGGCATCTCATTGCGAATTCCTCAGACACGGCAGACGCATTATTGAGTGTTACTGATGCGAGGGCAAAAAACGTGAAACGCCAAATCGTGCGAAGTACTTATGAAAAACTTCGCGGTTCAGCAAAAAAACACGTAGAAGAAGCAGTACCAGACTTAGCTAAGGTAATTGATAAGTACACAAAGACCTGAACAAAAAAGGAAGGATTAGGGACGAACATGTGCCTTTGTTTGCGGCTTCGGGAGTAGGCATACGCAGCAGCTAAGGGTGAGGCGAAACATACGCCTCCACTCAATATTAGGGACTTCCAAATAAAAAAGTATCCAATGCATCTTTTCACTAAGCTAAAGCTAAAACCCAGTTCTGCGGTGGTAAAGCTGAAAACATTATTACTTAGCATTCTGGAAACTAAAGTGCTTCGTTTTATCAAGAGAATCCCTGATTTTTTATTTGTTTGGATGTAGCTTCCATAAAGTCGATAAAAACTTGTATTAGCTTATGAATTCCTTCACTACCTCCTGCTATTAAACCTCCTGTTAGCAATGCATCTAAACAACGGAAAATAACTATTTGTATTGGATTACTAAAATCAATAACTACAAGTGGTTCAATTGAGCGAATACCTATTGCACTTATTAAAAGACCGAATAAAAGCGATGTCCATAAAGCAATTGTTCGGGTATCAGATTTGTAAGCTGATCTTTGGCGCTCCTTTTCATTCAAATCATCAATTTCTGGCTGGAATATTTTTAAGTGTTCTGTTTTATTTTGAGTAAAATTGTAGATAATTTGCTGTTCTAAACTCATTCCTTCAGGCGGTAGTCCGCTGACTTGACTGGATTCTAAAGAAGATAGTTGATTTTGTTTCTGTTGCACTTCTATAAGTTTTATTTTTTCAGAGATTAGAGACTTTTGTTGCTGGATAATAATATCTAATTGCTCGACAAATGGGCTTCGCCAAGTAGTTATAAAAACTTCTAAAGAACGCTCTAATAATAAAGAAATAAACAATGGCAATGTGAGTAACTGTATAATATCATTCAGCCCAAATGGTTTTAAAATAAATGGTTTAGATGATAACCAAGTTGACAAAGTTACTACTAGAAAACTAATAATGATTAACAAAATAAATAAAGGAGATTCTGGAGAAAGCTTTGGCAACGTATTTATACTCCTGTTTGGCGTCACAATATTTAACACAGCCTTAAGGTGAAAACTACACCTGCTGAGTAACTTAACAACGTTAATTTGATAGAACAGTAAATAATTTATTACCCGACCCTTTTTTCTCGGAATGCGATCGGCTACTCTCTGCTCAAAGAGCAATGTCTACAACGGGCGTAGCTGCCGCACCTTGGGGCATAGTTCAGTTAATAGAGTAATCTGATCGTTCGTGATACTACACTATCAACGCGATGTCCGCACCAAGCAATGACGATCGCAGCGCTCTTTACTTGTCTTGGTAGAATTTTAGTCTTGGTGAAAGGGGGCGATGCTAGACAAGATGAGCAAGCGGCAGCCATAGCACTGATTAAAACAAACCCACTAAGTAAGTGGGCGTGAATGATTAAAGATTTGTAATAAGGCTTTAGCCCCCTCCATAGTGTGAGAGGGCAAATCCTGAAGTAGCCTAATCCTAAGTTGCATTGAGTTGTAAAAAAAATTTCAGTTGGGTTAAGCGAAATGTAACCCAACAATATAGCGTTTCCCCACCTAGTAAGGTACACCCGTAGGCGCACGGCAGTGCCGTACCCCTACACCTTGCGATATAATGTTGTACCTCATCTGAATGGGAACCGCTATATCTATTGTAAAATCCTACACCTTACCTTAAGCCGCTTCCCGCAGTTGTGACGGCACACTGACTTCTGGAAATGAAAGCGAGAGTTGTTCGGCTTGAGGTATCGCAGCTTGCTGTAAAACTTGAACTTCAATATTCACACTCACCAAATAACTGCCTGTATCTGCACCAACTGCTTCGGCAATTAATTTGGCAATGTCTGGGCGTTTGGCAGTCAGTGGATCACGTAAAATGCACCGATCCCATTCATGCTTGGCAGTCGGATTGAGGTTGAGAATGTAATGCTTCATCATCGGACTAACCCTTAAATCCATCTTCCAGAAGGTTTTCACAAAGTTGTTACGCATTTGGCTAGGCTTTGTGGACGCTATCTATATTATAGTACATTTGTACTTAATTGGGCGATTGGGGGATTAGTTATTCTCCCTCTGCTTCCTCACTGCTTATTTTTAATTAGTTTTGCTTACGTAAACTTTGAATGGTAGCGATCGCGTGTTTCGCTACCCGATCAATTTCTTCTACAGTATTAAACCTGCCAATACCAAACCGGATTGAAGCATAAGCTAGCTGTTCTGAGTGTCCCAATGCTGTGAGAACATGGGAGGGTGCAGTGGTTGCAGACGAGCAAGCAGAACCAGAAGAGACGGCCATTACTGGCTGCAATCCTAGCAAAAGTGCGGCTCCATCCACTCCCTCAACGCTGATATTCAAGTTTCCCGCCAATCGCTCTTGAGGATGTCCGTTGAGATGAATTCCTTCAATTTGCGAAAGCTGTGACCACAATCTTTGCCTTAGCTGAGTTAGTCGTTGGGTTTCTGTCGCTTGTTCTGCCAAAGCAATTTCTACAGCTTTCCCAAAGCCGACAATTTGGGGTGGATATAATGTACCAGAACGCATTCCCCGCTCATGTCCGCCGCCGTGCTGCTGAGGAGCTAGTTGCACTCTGGGGTTGCGCCTGCGGACATACAGCGCCCCAATGCCCTTTGGCCCATATACTTTATGTGCGGTTAGCGACATCAAATCAATTTTCATCGCTTGCACATCTAGGGGAATTTTACCAATAGCTTGGGCGGCGTCGGTGTGGAAAATGATATTGCGATCGCCCCCGGCGGAGCGTAGTTCATCGCGGCACATTTCCCCAATTTCTGCTAAAGGCTGCAACACACCAATTTCGTTATTTGCAGCCATCACCGATACCAAAATCGTCTCAGGACGGAAAGCTTTTTTTAACTCAGTTAAATCAATCAATCCATCTTTTTGGACAGCAAGAATAGTAATTTCAAAACCGAGAGTTTTTAAATAATTACAAGGATCAATAACTGCACTATGTTCAGTGGCAACAGTAATAATATGCTGACCTTTTTTAAAATAAGCTTCAGCAACACCTTTAATAGCTAAATTATTCGCTTCTGTTGCACCACTCGTAAAAACAATTTCTTCTGGTGTGGCGTTGATTGCTGTTGCTAAAACCTCTCGCGTTTGTTTGACAGCAGCTTCCGCTTCCCAGCCGTAAATATGACTAATACTTGATGGGTTGCCAAAGTGTTCTGTGAAGTAGGGGAGCATTGCTGCTAGTACCCGTTCATCTACGGCTGTAGTAGCGTGACAATCAAGGTATATAGGACGAATAGACATAATTATTGACTCAAAATTTGACTCAAATTTTTTAATACACTTAGAACTTGATACAATTCACTTTTTCTCTTCAACATCGTAAATTCATCAGACAATGCATACTTTGGTGTATTTTGTTTAGTCAGTTTTATAAAAATGAAATTACTACCATTTGTTACTAATCCAAAAGTAGGTTTGTCTTGATTAGGATTAGCCAACATATAAACAAGTGCTTGAGGTATGGCTTCTAAAAGAGAAAAGCTAGACCTTTTAGATTCAATTACTAAC
>NZ_JBGTFY010000399.1:0-7578 GCF_041747015.1 Nostoc sp. | reverse complement strand
ATTGCAGGCTGGTTGCATTTAATCCTGGCTCAGTTGCATTTAATCCTGGTTCAAATGAAATTATAGTTGCAAATAATCCTGGCTGAAAACAACGATGATTGCAGGTTGGGGGATTTATAATTGCAGGTCGCTACAGCTAGTAGTTAAATTAGCGCTGCTACGATTTGGGACAATGTATTAGAAAAAAATTATTTTACCGAAAGTCTACCGCGTTACTGTTGCGCCAAATTCAATAACAATAAATTTTTTGTGCGCGGCATGGATTCCGCGCAAAAATTAGGTGAAATTAAAATTTTGTAGTTTTATAGGCTTAATTATTCTGTTAACCATTTCCAAGCCTTGTAAGTAACATATCCAACTGCTGCTGCTGCTGCTACTGGTGCGGCAGCTGTTACAGCAATACCTGCTAACATTGTTCCTCCTCCGACCGCCGCTAATCCAGAAGTGATTCCAGCTGCACTCAAACCCGCAACACTACCAGCTGCTGAAATTGCACCAACTGCTCCAGCAGTACCAGCTACTGCACCTACGGCAGCACCAACTGCACCTGCACCCAATGCTTCGTTATTGTCTTCCATGTGATTGTGACCTTTAATATAGGGTTTAAATTAATAGCAATCTAACTAGAAGCTATTAAGTTAGTGTGACATAAAGCTTTTCTAGAAGAATAGAGTAATTTTTCTGAATTAATCTAAATTTTAGCTAAAGGTGCTTAGTTTTATTAAATACCTCTCCGTAATTTTATGTAAAAAAATATACCTAAATAAACGTATCGCACATTCTGTGGCGATTTTGTACGCAATCGTGGGTGGGTGGTGGTAACGCTGCCCGTTGCGGTAACTTCCGACTTCAACTTACAACTTCATTGACTAGTTGGTGAAAGTCGGAAGTTAGGAGTTGCGATCGCAAAGTAGTTTCTCTCTACCTCTCACCAGCGCCTTCATCATCCGATGTCGTGAAACTATTAAATCCCGACATTCTTGCTCACAGTCTATTTATAAAAATAGAATGATTTCATAGTTAAATCTCTTCTTAATTAGGGAATTATAAATAAAGAACTACTATAAAAACTATTCTCTGATAGTTGACAACAGTATGCTTGTCTTTTTTATTCATGGTGTTAGTACCCAAAATACTGGGTATGCTGACGTACTTATAAACAATATTAAGGATGAACTTGTAAAAAGACAGCCTAGTATTCAAACAAATTTCTATTCAAGCTTCTGGGGCAACTTATTTAATAACAAGAAGCATCAAGTTATTGGTTGTATTGAAAAAGATTTTTCAAGAGCCTGTGACAAACACGACAAACATAAAGTATATAAGGATTCTTGTAATACTTTTTACAAATACATAGATCGGAGAAAGCAATTAATTAATAATTTCTTAGGAGACTTTTTAATATATCAAAATCCCGAAAGAGGTAAAGCAATTCGTAGAGTTATTCTTGGGCAATTGAATCAGTTTATAGAAGATCATTCTGATTGCAAACAGATTCATTTCATTGCTCACTCTTTAGGGAGTCTTATTCTTTGGGATCTCCTTTTTTCAGATACCCTAACGAGTGATGATCCTGCTTTGTTCTTTCGTGAGAAATTGAATCAGCTAGATATAGTAAGTATTACAACATTAGGTTCCCCCCTGTTGTTTCTCAAACAGATGCTTGATATTGATTTCTCTACTCTTAATTCTTTTCTCAATAAATATAGTGAGGCGCATAGTATTGTTTCACATAAGTTAAGGTGGGTTAATATAATACACTCTTCTGACCTAATTGCTTATCCCTTAAAAGCTGCTATAGAAGATGAAATAGGCTCTCAAATATTTTTCTGTGACCAGTATGTTTGGCAATATGCTAATGCGGCAGAGAAAACATTAAGAAATCTTGGTCAATTTGACCTAGCAATGGTAGTTGCAGCCGAAGATGCTCATTCTTCGTATTTTGCTAACAACTTAGATGGGGCTATAACAGGAAGAATTATTGCGAATAATTTACTGGGAGAAACAAAAAAACTTGTAGAAAGACCTGTAAATCGGGAATGATGCGTGGGTATTCTCGAAATGGTTAAGCGAAAAATTTACAGATGTGTTCAAATTATTTTGAATAAATTAATGAGATGAAACTTCCAATTGAGAGACTTATTAATTACTTTGTCGATGATGTACTTTATCAAGCTGAATCAGCTAGTAGTATTTCACAGTTTGCACAGAAAGCTGTAGAAATTTTAGATGGTGTACCTAGTATGTCTCAGTGTCACGACAGAGATTTCAAATGGTCTAGACCTATATTTGTTCTTCAAGATGGTACTGTGGTTAAAACTTGCAAAAATGTGATTGGACTTAACCACATATTTTTAGCTGATAATCATGGCAAGTTAATTTATGGTGGTTTTGTGGATTGGACTCATTCGGATGAACTTAAAAAAGCAATAGACAAGATTAGAATAGAATTGACATAAGCAAATGTAAAGGTTTTGGCATTTAATTATCCGAATCCTTCAACATACCCGTCAACAATTCCGACATTTCCCACAGGTCTTTATTCCTGTTATCGTCATAAATCATCAACGTTCGCGGATCAGCATGACGGCTCAACTTCTGCGCCTTTCTGATATTCCCATCAGTAGCATCAAGTGCCGCCGTAATTGCCGAATGCCTGACCCTGTGCGTTGACATTTTCCTGTATAGGGAAGGAATGATATCAATTGTGATATCACAATTGATATCAATGCCCCACAAAGAGCGATCGCTTCACCACCTGGATGGGACTCTCCTGAGTGAGCTTATGACGCAGCAGAGATTACCTGACCAATCCGCTTGAGAATTTGTAAAACACTGTACAGTTCTCTGGCGGATGCAAACGGGGCGAAGACCCTTGACAGGTCGTACTGTGGCGTATTTGTTTGCGTCACTTTCACAAATAAAATATCGTCGCCATTCGTCACCATACCGAACACAGGTTTATTGGGGTTGGGGTTAGCCATCAGGTAAGCTAGGGCTTGTGGTACAGCTGACCAAACCGAAAGCGTGGTTTTTTTTGACTCTAACACCATGACCCAGAACTGATCTTGCAGCACTAAAACGTCAATCCGTCCGCGCAGTATCTCCTCGCCATCATTCAGCACCAATTCCACGGATGATTCAGCCTTAATCCGAAAAGGAGGATCGTAAAACCCGGAGAGTGCAAGTATCGGTGACACCAGCAACAATATGACTGTCCCTTCTAGTAAATCACCTCCGGCACGATGATAGAGATATCTACGCCGCAGGACATCCACAGAAGCTTTTTCCGCTTCTGTAATTTCAGGTAATCCTTCATACCACTCCGTGAAAAACTGATCATCTTCAACGCGGACGAAACCGAATCGATTTTCTGCATCCAATAGAGTGGTAATCGCTTCTGTAATTGCTGCCGTCTGTGTCATTGCTTCTAGGTAACAGTTGCCTTGCTCTTTTATTGCATCTCTCCAATCTTTATTATCGTCAATTGGCGCGATCGCTCAGAAAGTAGTAGATACTGATGTAGATATATATAGAGTGAGAATGAAACTTTACGCTCTATTGAAACGCATAACGTGACTATGGATACTAGCATCACGACGGAAATCTTAGAAAAAAATTACGCGCTAGCCATAGGCGAGAGTTTTACGACGCTCGACACCGATCCAGATGTCATCTCACAGTTGTTAAGCGATACACGCAGCGCTGGCACCCGCCGCGCCTACTCGAAAGATTTACGAGACTTTTTCGCTTTCTCAACCGGTAAACAACCCGACCGCGCCTTAGTTCTGGAATTTTTGCACCTCGAACACCGTCACGCGATCGCTGTGGTTTTGAAGTTCAAGGCGTACTTGATGAATGAGCGAAAACTAGCTGAGAACACCGTTAATCGGAAGTTAGCGGCGATTAAGTCGATGGTGGCGATGGGGCGTAAACTTGGGGTGTGTGCCTTTTCCCTGGAAGATGTGAAAGCCGAGAAGGTGCAGACTTACCGAGATACTTCCGGTGTGGAAGCTAGCGATTACGCTGCGGTTTTGAAGCTGGTAGACCGAACCACAGTAAAGGGTAAGAGGGACTATGCAATTTTGCGCCTACTTTGGGACAATGCCCTAAGACGAAATGAGGTTTGTTCTCTAAATGTGGGAGACTTCAACCCACAGGCAGGAACACTTCAGATCCTCGGCAAAGGTAAGGGAACGCAAAAGGTAGCAATCGAACTTACCCGAAAGACCGTTGAGGCGTTAACCGATTGGGTAATCGCCAGCAGTAAGGCAAGCAGGTTAACCGAGCCGATGTTTGGTTCGATGGCATACCGCAAAGGTGATAAAGAAGATAGGTTGATTGGCGAGTCGATCCGGCGGTTGGTCGATGGTTTATGCAAACAGGCGGGAATCACCAAAAAGATGTCACCGCATCGGGTACGACACAGTTCTATTACAACCGCGCTAGATCACAGTAACGGGAACTATCGCAAGGTTCAAAATCTTAGCCGTCACGCCAATATTGATACTATCCGAAAATATGATGACAACCGTCAACGCCAGAAACAGCAACGTGAGATATCAGGCGTTTTGGCGGATTTGGTGTGAAGTATACTTCTGTCAAACTCAATTTTTATCTTGGTGCTTTTGTGGTTCGGCAAGGGAGAGGGTGACAATCCCCCTCTCCGAACTTAACCTGAGTTTCGTGCGAAAACTATCTTATGATTTTGCTTTTTAGATTAAATTGTAGATAGCAGAGCAACTAACTCTGGTTTTTTCTTCTTGTTATATCCAGAAAATCCTCGCTTTTTCGCCATATCTTTAAGCTGGGTAACTGTCAAAGTGTTCAAATTAGTAGCTGTAGAAACCTTTGGTGTAATGACTTCTGGTTCTGATTGAGGAGTGAGATAAAATACCTCCTTGAGTGCATCCAGCTTTTTCCCTTTGGTTATGCCGCATTTCAGGTTTGTAATTGGCTCGAAGGTTTCCCAATATTTGCGTGGAGCTTCATCAATACGATTGGTAGCAATCGCCAGTTTCAAACCTTTTAACTCACTTTCAGGTTTCTCAATGAGATACTGCAAAGCCGCTTGGATTTCATCTCTGCTTGCAGTTGACAGATTAACTTTAGGTATTAACTCACCAGTTAGAATCCTAGTGAGTTCAAATGTTTTCTCACTAGAATCTGCAACAATGCACCATACCCTTTCTAAACCGACTTCCTCGGCGATGGCGTAAATAAATGAGTTGCCGATGACTTCATACTGATCTTCTTCGATTTCTTTAACAATCACCGGAACCCAATTGCGACCACCTGATTCAATCAATACTCTTCCAGCTGCTTTGATACAAAACTCTGGTGCATCCGTGCCTTTTCCTGGGTTGACTTCACGCATATCAAGGCACATCAAATTTCCAACATTAGTTAAGCTCATATCTTTAGACCTTTTATTGTTATTGCAAAAAGTATTCTTTCACTAGTGCCAAATAATACTCACAGGCTATTTTGTGTTTATAAGCAGCAGGTACACGAGTAAATGCACCGCCTGCAATGTGCGCGAAACTGGGTATGCCAAAAATATGATGGTCTTCCCTTGCAGAAGTGGATTTGGGGTAAAAGTATGGCGTTAGGTCAATAGGATTAACTTTATCCTTCTTGCCTTTTGCTAAAATTTCGTTTATGGCCTGTTCTGCACTGAGTCTCTGAGCTTCTGTAATGGATTCACCGTTGAAAAAGATGGGTAGAGCAATCGGCCCTCCGTCTTTTCTCCCTTTTTGAATTTCGGGTACAAAACGTTTAATTACTGTCACCGCGTTTTCCAGTGAGAAGATGCTGTTGTGCTTGGTGGGAATCAAAACCACATCTGCTGCACAAACTGCACTCTGGCTAAATAATCTCCAATTGGGTGGAGAGTCAATCAAAATATAGTCGTATCGCAAGTTGAATGGCTCTAGTGCTTGTCGCAGTCTGACAGGACTGATCATGTGACGCAACTTTTCTTCTTCCAGATTTTGAAGTTTTTCATCACTGGTAATGATGTCAAATTGCCATAAAATATCTTTTTTTGGGGAGAACTTACATGAACTTATCAATCCATCAGATAGTGGACTATTCTTATTTACCAACCACGAATACAAAGTATCTTCTTTGGGTTTAAGACCTAGTGAATTTGTTAGGTCTTGTTGGTTGGGGTCGAAGTCAACAATAAGTGTTCGCTTTCCTAAAAGTGCTAACGTAGCTGCTAAGTTGACTGTGGTTGTAGTTTTGCCCACTCCACCTTTATTGTTATAAACTGCCACAGTTAAGGCTTTTTGCGGTTCATCTATTTTCTGCTTGATTGTCGAGACAACTTTATCCAGATTATCTAGCGCAATTTCCAAGCAGGGAGACGCTGGATGGATGACCTTGCCATGTTTTCTAAATAACTGGATATGATTTGCATTGGTGATAATTCCCCATTTAGCAGATTTACAATTTGGAGCAAGTAAATAATTTTTGAGTTGGTTGACTGTTGCCTTATATTGTGCAGAATTTGGGCTAAGGTTGATATTCTTGCCTTTTGCCTCCACTAACAGGTAAGGATTTGACTTGGTGTTGATGAAGATGTCGCTGCCAGAATTCTTGCGAACAGCGTAATCTACAGTATTACCACCATTGCCGGTAGTAAACTGTGGAACAGTTTCGATTAAGTCAAAACCCAGGATTTTTAGAAGTTCTGAGATAAATATACTACTAACTATTGGTTCAGTAGCACTATCTGGAAGGCTGATTAGTGCTTGTTTGATTTTGGAAAAATCCATAAAAATCAATCTTTATACACAAATATAGAGTCGCTAAATCGGCAGATTACTACTTAGTGTATTCAGATACTTTATGTTTGTCATCTGTAAAATTAACAGTTGGCGTTTTTGTAACTAAGTTAGATTTTTATTTCTTAGGTGAATCGTCATCTAGTCTGCGCGTCTTGTTTTCAAGCGTTGCCGTACTATAACAATATTGATATATTTAGAGGGTATGCTGTGCCTGAAACCCGTGTTGTTTTCTACCAGGAAGAGGATGGCGAAGACTAGCGATGCAATAAAAATCATTAACAAGATGACCAGCAGCGACCCTGAGCTTGAGGCATTAGTGGAGTCAGCCTCTATAAATGCAGAAGTGGCACAGCTTATTTACTTTGCCAGAACAAAAGCGGGGTTAACACAGAAACAGCTTGCTGAACTTGTTGGTACAAAACAGCCTGTGATTGCACGGCTTGAAGATGCTGATTACGAGGGACACTCTCTTTCAATGCTGCAAAAAATCGCTCACGCTCTCAATCAACGGGTAGTGATTCAGCTTGCTCCAATAGAACACGAGCAAAGCGCATAGAGCATTCTAGTAGCAATGAATACGTTGTTTAGAAACATGGTCAGTATACACCTGATTAAAACATTTGAATACTCAGGTATTTAAATATCTGGATACCCAGATATTTGTACATTCAATTAGCCGTGTACCCAGGTTGCGATATTATGCTTTTATTTCTAGTGAGGAAAGTAACAGCATAATTAAGGTACTTCCCAAATTTATTAAGTATGAGTTCTGGAATGCCGACAT
>NZ_JBGTFY010000398.1:0-29557 GCF_041747015.1 Nostoc sp. | reverse complement strand
GATGTTTGAAAAGTCCTCAAGCGTGTGTTTCACTACCCTGGCTACCGAGAAACTGCTACGAGAGAATCGGAGTTTTGGGATTTGAGATCGCGCTCCTGAGTCGCACTTGAGGCTCAAGCCAACCCTTTTCAAACAACCTCTAAGACTATCGCTCACTCTTCCACAACAACCGATGTCTAACGACAAGCCCGGAGGCGGAGCGTCTCCGGTTCCGCGCTTCGCGTCTATGCTTTGTTTTTGAGGATTTCTGCAAGGCGATCGCACTCACTCTTACATAACAGCGATCGCTTTATTTTTGAGGTTTTCTGTAAGGCGATACCTACGGTGAGCTACGCTAACGCTCGCTCTTGGACAACAGGCGATCGCTTAGTTTTTGAGGTTTTTTGCAAGGCGATCGCACTCACTCTTACATAACAGCGATCGCTTTATTTTTGAGGTTTTCTGTAAGGCGATCGCCCTACTCTTGGACAACAGGCGATCGCATTATTTTTGAGATTTTCTGGAAGGCGATCGCTCTGACTCTTCCATAACAAGCGATCGCATTATTTTTGAGGTTTTCCGCAAGGCGATCGCATTGTTTTTGAGGATTTCTGTAAGGCGATACCTACGGTGAGCTACGCTAACGCTCACTCTTGGACAACAGGCGATCGCATTATTTTTGAGATTTTCTGGAAGGCGATCGCTTGATACAGCTTGGGATAATGCTGAGGATGATGCCTATGCCGAGCTACTCTAAATGAATATCCAAGTTTAAATTTTTCTATGGATGCGTTAACTATCAACTTTACTCCTGTTCTTCAAATAACAGATGAGCAATTCTTCCAGTTATGTCAGATAAATGAATTAATCAGATTTGAACGTAATGCTGATAGCACATTGCTACTAATGCCTCTAGTCGGAGGTTTAACTAGCAACCGCAATGCTAATTTAACTGCTCAACTTGGAGTGTGGAATCGTGATGAGTCACTAGGTATAGCTTTTGGTTCTTCGGTTGGGTTTATTTTACCAAATGGGGCAGTTCGTTCGCCTGACGCATCTTGGTTAAGACGTGACAGATGGGATTCTCTCACACAGGAGCAAAAACAGGGATTTCCGCCTGTATCTCCTGATTTTGTAGTAAAGTTGCGTTTTCATACTGATTGTTTAAAAAGGCTACAAAATAATATGCAAGAGTACCGAGAGAACGGTGCTAGATTAGGTTGGTTAATTGATTTAGAAACTCGGCAAGTAGAAATTTATCGCTCCAGTAGAGATGTTGAAGTACTGCAATCTCCTTCTAGTTTATCAGGAGAAGATATACTACCTGAATTTGTGCTTAATTTTGAAGATATCTGGTGAATTGATTAAAATACGAAGTGCGTTAGCGTAGCTCACCGTAGGTATCGCATTGTTTTTCAGGTTTTCTATAAGGCGTCACCGATAGCGCAGCGTTAGCGAGTCATCGAGCGTCACAGCCTGTCGTAGACATCGCACTCATTCTTTTACAACAGGCGATCGCCTACAATGCCATCATACAATCAGCGATCGCAACATACAAAAAAGACTCAAACTATGAGTGTATCCAACACTAACACTGATAACGCTGGTAAAGACGGCAACCGCGCATCATTTGTCAAGAATAATGATGCACCTCCACGAATAGCAGTAGCCATCTGAATAGCATCTGGAGTTCTTAAATTATAATCTGCCCTTAGTTGTGCAGCATTTTCAGCAATATCAGGAAAAACTTCGATAGTAGTCAAACCTTGGGAATTGAGCAGAATGTCACGATATTGTTGAGCTAATACTGTGTTTCCTTGTCGCAAGGGATAGACTAAGACTTCTGTGATAGTCAAAACTGATGTTACAACACTAAACTCACCAGAAAACATCGCTTCAAAAAAAGCATCTGTAACATCCAAATAATTAGGATTTTCTTCAATAAAGTAAATCAGTGGAGCAGTATCCAAGCCCACAATTTGCCCCTGTAGCTGGACTAGCCATTCCATGAATCACGTTCCTGATTAACGTATTCTTGAGCATCAATATCATTCCAAATTTCTTTACCCAAGCCACGCAATTCCAGAATGCTACGCTTTGGCTTAGGTGTCATCGTTACCCGTTGACGAATTAAACTTGACAAGTCTTCAATTAAACGTATTTGCTCCTCAGGAGTTAGGCTTTGAGCTTGCTGTAGTACTTCTTGATAATTAAACATAAATACACTTTAGGCGATGGCATACCGCTAGTATCATCATAGAATAAGTTTTGTTTTTGAGGTTTGCTGAAAGGCGATGCATACGACGGGCTATTTGGCGTCGCTTTTGGGAATGTGTGAAGTGCGTTAGCCTAGCTCACCGTAGGTATCGCTGTGTTTCTGAGGTTTTCTCTAAGGCGATGTCTACGACGGGCTATTCGGTGTCGCTTTTGCGAATGTGCGAAGTGCGTTAGCGTAGCTCACCGTAGGTATCGCATTGTTTTTATTTAACTTAAAGAGAGTGGTACACTTGATCTAATTGATAATATATGAGCAAGTGTTTCATGCTTTTCATTACATAATTATAAATTTTAGTAATTGCTTAGGAGCAATCACCATGATAAATGGTAAAGCTATTTCTATTTCCTTATTTACAGGTGCTTTTGGTCTAGATTTGGGTATAGAGCAAGCCGGATTTCATACAGTAAGTGTAGTAGAAAAAGACCATGATGCCACTCGCACAATTGTTATTAATAGACCATTGCTAAAAGAAAGTGCTGTTCCAAGAGTTATAGAAAAAGTCAGTTCCCAAGAATTACTTGAAGAAGGGGGAAGAGTTTTAGATTTAGGTAGAGCCTTACGCCCTGGTGAAGTAGACTTAGTAACGGGTGGTCCACCTTGTCAGCCATTTAGTACCGCAGGAAAAAGAGGTTCAGTTATAGACCCTCGTGGTAGTTTATTCATGGACTTTATCCGCATTGTTAAAGAAGTGCAACCCCGTTTTTTCTTGATGGAAAATGTCAGAGGTTTGCTTTCTGCTCCTCTTCGTCACAGGCCAATTAACCAACGAGGGAAAGATTACCCACCTTTAAAATCTGATGAAATAGCCGGTGCTGCATTAAGGGTGGTATTGGCAGAAATGAAGGAGCTAGGCTATAACGTGGTTTATAATCTTTTAGAAGCAGCAGATTACGGTGTTCCACAAAACAGACAGCGTGTAGTTTTTATTGGTTCTAGAGATGAGGAAGCAGCTACATTTCCTCTAGCTAAATATAGCAAAGATGGGAAAAATTTACCTAAATGGCTGACTTTAAGAGGCGCTTTAACAGGTTTAGTTGATGCAGAACCAGAGTTTATAACTTATTCCGAAAGTCGTCTAAAATTTTTAAGGTTGTTGCAAGCAGGACAAAACTGGAGAAATTTACCAGAAGAATTAAAAAAAGAGGCTATGGGAGGTGCTTATAATTCGGGAGGTGGAAAAGTCGGTTTTTATAGAAGATTATCTTGGGATAAACCTTCACCAACAATCACAACAAGTCCACACCAAAAAGCTACAGATATGTGTCATCCTGTAGAATTGCGTTCTTTAAGTGTGCGCGAGTCTGCGAAAATTCAAACTTTCCCTGATGATTGGGTTTTTTATGGTTCGGTAACTTCTAAATATAAACAAATTGGTAATGCAGTACCAGTAATACTCGCAAAAGAAATTGGTAGTTATCTTTTCAACTTGATACAAGGAAATAAATCAGAAGGTCAGGAGATGGCTGAACAGCTTTCGCTATTACGCGGCTAACCCTGCCGTTACGGCTATAGCGTTCAATTTAATGCACAAAATCCTGTCCGTTATATTTGAAGTGTATCCGTAGCTTACTCCTGACTCCAAGTTAATCGAGGAATTGTTTAGGTTATTTAGAAACTAATAAGTAAACTATTTCTGCAAGTATTATTTGTAGCCACAAAATTTGTTTTTGTTATATTTAGACTGGTGTGATGATACTGTGCATTGTATCTGAAAAGAATTAGGGTATCCAATTTATCAAGCTAAACAGCATATATGTTTAGCTTGATAAAAATATTAAGCGTCGTTGCCCTAGTCTAATATAACAGGCGATGTCTAACGACAAGCCCCTACGCTTTTATCTTAACATAAACAAAATTTTGAATAAATATGAGACTATAGAAACATTAAAACAGCTAGAAAAACGTGAGTCAGCAAGACAAACTATTAGACAAAATCCTCTCTGGGACTTCTGATACAGATATCCCTTTTGCCCAACTGTGGCAACTCTTATATAGACTAGGCTTTGATGAACGGATTCGTGGCGATCATCGGATTTTTGTCAAAAACGGTGTTGAGGAAATATTGAACCTGCAACACAAAAGAGGAAAAGCCAAAAGCTATCAAATTAAACAAGTTCGTGCAGTGATTCTCAAGTATGAGCTAGGAAGTAAAAATGATCTTTCGCTATGAAATTATTCTCTACTGGAGTCAAGTAGATCAAGGCTTTATTGCCGAAATACCAGAATTACCAGGCTGTGCTGCTGACGGCAATACTTATCAAGAAGCCCTACATAATGTAGAAGTCGTTATGCAGGAGTGGATAGAAACAGCTAAGGATTTAGGGCGTCCAGTTCCTGAACCTAGACCGCGTTTGATGTACATTTAAATTGAGAAACAAATCAGTACAACTATATTCAATCTTTCTTGAACATGATTACTTTTGCAAAATGTCTATTTGGTGATAATAATATTAACAACGCTGCAACTGTGTTAACAACACAACAATTTCATCAATTGCCTGCCGCACAACTGTTGCAGGTTGTTCTGATTGATTGACGATAATACTGAAAACTAACGGCTCATACTTAGGCGCATTCAGATATCCAGATAGAGAAACTACACCCGTTAAGGTACCTGTTTTGCTTGCACAATCCCCTCAGCAGATGTGTGTTGAAAGCGGCCTTTCAAGGTTCCACTTTTACCAGCTACGGGTAAAGATGCGCGATACAGATATGCTGTTGGTGTTTTTGCTATTCCTCGCAAAGTTTGGACAAAAGCTTCTGGTGTCACTAAGTTACGACGTGATAAACCGGAACCATCTACTAAAATATAATTTGCTGAATCAACTCCTAATTGAGTTAAACTCGCTTTGATAACTTCTAAACCTACATCAGCGCTAGTCTGATTTTTAACTCTGGTTTTTTTTACAGCTAATGCTCTCAGCAGTGCCTCAGCATAAAGATTATTACTATTTAGATTCGTCTCTGCTAATAATTCGGACAAAGGTGGCGACTCTACAAATGCTATTTCTTCTTGATTAACACCACCACTTTCTACTAATGTTTGCCCCAAGGCAATTTTTTCTGTTGCCAAAGCAGTACGGAAGCGCCGTAAGAAGTAATAATTAGGATCAACTACAGGCAAATCTATTAAAGACGGTTCGGAATTGGCTGTTAATTGTCCTTGAATTCGTAATACTGTTCCTGATAATTCGCGGGTAACGTTGATGTAGCTTGGTTGATTTTGAACAACGGTTATTGACTGATTAATTATCCGCCACTGTTTCGCCTCATTGATGTCAGTCCACACCACTTGTAAAGGTTTACCTACAGCCTGTGGCACAAGTTTTAAGCTAAAAATATTTTGATTTAAAATAAAGCTGTTGACTGGTGCGCCATAGTCTGATTGCACATCTTCCCATTGCCATGTAGGGTTAACAATATCTCCTTGAATATAACTATCATCGGCAATCAATCGCTGAATTTGGGTAATACCTTTGTGTTTTAGCTGCTGTGCTAATGTTTGCAGTTGTGTATCACTTAAGCTGGGATCTCCCCTACCGACAACACGTAAAACACCATTGCCACTCTGATAAATTGAGGTGCGAATCCGAAAATTAGCGCCTAACTGTTGCAATGCTGCTGCTGTTGTTAGCAACTTGAGGTTAGACGCGGGAGTAAAATATTTCTGAGCATCTCGACTGTAAAGAGTTTGCGCGGTTGACAGGGGTTGCACTAAAATTCCCCAGCGCACTCGACTGAATAAGGGACGATTGATTACGGTATCAATAGCTGTTCCCAGTTGGGTAGGGCAAATTGATTTTGTGGTAGTTGTTGGTGCAATTGGGGTTTGTGCTTTAGCTGCTGGCTGGGTAAGACTAATTTGAGTACCTAGAAACAGCAGCATTAAGCCAAGAGAAATTTTCCTGGTCATTACATAGTTGTTAAAACTACTTGATGATAATACCTTGATGTGGCATTTTTTTAACGTCGGTTCGATGGGATCATCCCAAATATTTTTTCTCACGCAGAGACGCCCAGACGCGGAGGAGCTTTTCTGGTGAAATGGAGCTTCACGATAACCTTTATTCGGTAAGGATGCGGAACTTCAGCTTCTTCTTCTATCAAGCTGACGACTTTCTCGGTCAATTTTTTAAAGTCTTCATCAGAGTAATCTTCAAATTGGGAAACGACACCCAGCATTTCACTCAAAGCGTATTCTTCATCTGTGGTTATACCTTCACATCAGCAGATGCGGAAAAGAGTCCAAAGTCATGAACGCTAAGTTTTTATTCATGAACACTAAGTTTTTATTCATGAACACTAAGTTTTTAATCATGAACACTAAGTTTTTGTTCATGAACGTTAAGTTTTTAATCATGAACACTAAGTTTTTGTTTATGAACGCTAAGTTTTTAATCATGAACGTTATGGGCGTAGCCCCTCGTAGATATTATTTCTCCATTAGCTGGTTACTCTCAATCAACACCTCAGATATCCAAGTACTGAAAACCGAACTTAACCTCGAACCAATTCGTGCTGATTCAGTAACATTCCTGCAAATCGCCAACCAAATCTTACATTTAGAGTTTCAAACTACACCCAAATCTAAAACCCCACTTGATTTTCGGATGCTAGATTACTACACCAGATTAAAGCGAGAATACTGGTGTGAGATTAAATAGGTAGTGATTTTCTTACAAGCCACATCTTCCGAAGGTGCATTTCAAACTCAGTATATAGACACTAACACCAGACACTCGTATAGAGTGATTCGTTTATGGGAAGAAGATCCCACACCACTGCTAGCTAACCCTGCACTCTTACCACTGGCGACATTAGCCAGAACCGACTCACCCGCAGACTTGTTAACTCAAGTCGCTGCTAGTATCGATATGATTGAAGAAACAGACGAGCGACAGAATATATCAGCTTGTGTGCAGGTTTTAGCTGGTTTGCGGTTTGACAAAAATTTGATTCAACAGCTTTTTAGAGAGGAAATTATGCAAGAATCTGTGATTTACCAAGACATTCTCCAAAAGGGATTGCAACAGGGAGAAGAACAAGGAAAGAAACAGGAGGCGCTACAAATGACTATGCGTCTTTTGACACGTCGGTTTGGTGCAATTCAACATGAAATAGAACAGCAGATTCGGACTCTATCTATAACTCAACTAGAAGAGTTAGCTGAGGCGCTGTTGGATTTCTCTAGTCAAAGTGATTTAGTCAATTACTTAAAAAATATTTCTTTACCTCAACCTAATCAAGAAGATTAAGCGATCGCCTATTGCGCTATGGTTAAAGTCAACGAAGACGAAAGGGTGCAGGGGAATTGTAGCACCTTTCTCCCCTGCTCCCTGCCTCTCTGGTCTGAATTATCAAAAAGCGTTACAACTTTGTCCCACACTCAGCGCAGAAGTTGTGGGTGGGGGCATTTTTCGCATTACAGTGGCTACAATACACTGCTTCTACTGAGCTTCTCGGCGCTTGCTTCTGCAAGCCGACCATTTGAGCGTTGCTCTTGCCAGGAACTACCATTGGATAGCAGTTTTCATCTCTGGTAACATAGGCATTCACAATCACCGGGCCGTTGTGTGCTAGCATTTCGGCGATCGCATCTTTCAATTCACTCCTATCGCGGATTACAATGCCTTTAATTCCATAGGCTTTTGCTAACAACTCTATGTCTGGCATCCCTAGTTCCATGTTTGAGGATGAGTAACGCTCACCATAGAAGGCTTGTTGCCACTGGCGCACCATCCCTAACCAGCCGTTATTGATAATTAATGTCTTGACATTTATTCCATACTGTGCAAGTGTTCCTAGTTCCTGTAAACACATTTGGAAACTAGCATCGCCACTAATACAGATGACTTCTTCATCAGGAAACGCCACTTTAGCGCCCATTGCCGCAGGTAAGCCAAAACCCATCGTTCCTAAACCAGCGCTAGAAATCCAGCGCCTTGGGCCATTCTTCAAGAATTGTGCTGCCCACATTTGATGTTGTCCGACATCTGTGGTGTAGAAAGCGTGGGGTGCTTGGCGACTGACTTCTACGATCACTTCTTGGGGTGAAATGCTGTCAGCATGGTGCGGCACTATTAGAGGATACTCTTCGCGCCAACGGTTAACTAAATTTAACCACTGTTGATTTTGATTAGGTGTAGCCTTGACACCTGTTTCTTTGCATCGACGCAACAAGTCTACTAACACGTTCCGCACATCGCCGACGATGGGCACTTCGGGAACGCGGTTTTTACCGACTTCTGCCGGATCGATGTCGATGTGAATTACTTTGGCATGGGAGGCGAATTCGTCTAACTTGCCTGTAACGCGATCGTCAAATCTAGCACCGACGCAAATCAGCAAGTCACAATCACTAACAGCAAAATTAGCGTAAGCAGTGCCGTGCATTCCCAACATTCCCAAAGCTAGGGGATGATGTTCGTCAAAGGCACCGATCCCCATTAACGTTGTGGTTACAGGAATATCAAATAATTCAGCCAGTTGTTTGATTTCTGCATGGGCACCAGCTGCGATCGCACCACCACCGACATACAATAGCGGCCGGCGACTTTCAATAATCAACTGGATTGCGGCATTAATTTGCCGGGGATTCCCTTTCACGGTGGGACGATAACCACTTAACTTCACTGAACCTGGTTTTACAGGTACATAGTCAAATTCTTCTAAAGCTACATCCTTGGGGACATCAATCAAAACTGGCCCCGGACGCCCAGTGCTAGCGATGTGAAAGGCTTCAGCAACAATTCGCGCCATATCTTTAGGGTCACGCACTACATAAGAGTGCTTAACAATCGGTAGCGTAATCCCGTAAATATCGGTTTCCTGAAACGCATCTGTGCCAATCGACGGACGTGCTACCTGTCCTGTAACCACAATCATTGGGATCGAATCCATGTAGGCTGTAGCGATGCCTGTCACCAAGTTAGTTGCTCCTGGTCCAGAAGTGCCAAAGCATACTCCTACCTTCCCTGTAGCGCGGGCGTAGCCATCAGCAGCATGGGCTGCGCCTTGTTCGTGTCTCGCTAGAATATGTTTAATAGCACCAGTTGCTTCTACCTTGTACAGATCATCATAAATTGGTAGAATTGCTCCACCAGGATAACCAAAAATATAGTCAACGCCGTGGCGATGAAGACTGTCAAGCAAAGCAAAACCGCCAGATGCACGTTTGGATATGACTGGCTCCCTACAAGTACGGGATTGTTTGTGATTCTCGATTTGTGGGAGACTAATTTGGGAAGGCAATTCTCCTGCGGAGACACTTTGTGAATGCACGGTCAAACCTCAGACTATAGCTAAACTTAATGCTTGAATTCTGTAGTTAAGATTTCATTTTAATTGAAAAGCTCAATCAAATTCTGAGAATTTTATATATTCAATATAAAGCTAGATTATTAGCCTACATTAATTAAATTACGTCTTGCAAGACTTTGCGGGTATTTTTCCAAGCCCAAACACCGACAATTACGACAACAATACTCATTCCTACAAGTACAGTTCGCAAGCCCAGAGCATCAGTTAATGGCCCAGTAATCGCTAAAGGTAATGCCAGAGCAATGTTAACAGCATGATTTTGAAAGCCAAATACTTTACCGTGCATGGTAGGTGGTGTTTGCTGTTGAATTAAAGTTTGCATGGGTACACCAATTAGGGCAGCACCTACACCCAAAAATGCACAGAGTCCTAGCGCCAGCAACAAGTTGTGGGTAAAAGTGAATACCCCTAAAACTAGTGCTATTATCAAAAATCCAATCAAAGGTAACGGCTTGTGATGAAATTTATCACCCCAGTGACCCAAAATGGCTGCACCAATTAGCATACCCACCCCTGCTGCTGCCAAGAAAAAGCCAAACTGTTTTTCTTTTAGACCAAACTCCTCTGCCAATCGAATTGTCAGCACTGTTAACGCTGCAAACACACAATATAAAGTTGTTAGTTGCAGCATGGCATTCAAGATCAAAGGGTTTTGCTTGAGATAGCGCAGGCTTTCAGTGAATTCAGCCCAAGGGTGATTTGATGCCCGATGTTCCCTCGGTCGTTTGGGTTCTTTAAACTTAATCAGCTGCATGAGCGCAGCCGACAATATGTATAATCCGCCAACAACAACCTCTTGACCGTATTCTTCTCCCATCAAGCTTTTCGCCAAACTCAAAATCGGCTCTCCTATAGCAAAGCCAACAATTAAGGCTCCCATCATCGTGCTGGTAAACAGCGCATTGGCTGCTAACAAATTTTCTCGCTTCACCAACAAGGGAATGGCTGCTTGTTCAGCTGGTGCAAAAAACTGCGTCACCGTAGAAATGGCAAAAGTCAGGATTAACAAAATCAAGAACTGTCGTGGTAACAAGGGAAGACACAGCGTTAAGATTCCCCGCACGACATCTGATCCGACCATAATCAGCTTTTTTGGAAAGCGGTCAACAAAGATACCACCGGCAGAGCCGAACAAAATTGCTGGTATTGTAAACGCCAGCATCAAAGTTGAGTACATCGAGTTTTGTGCCAACCCAGGAAGCGGTGGGTAGTTTTCCAAGACAGCAATCAGCAAAACGAAAAAGACTTTATCTGCTAACTGGGACAACAGTTGCCCGATCCACAGGAGCATAAAACCACGGTTTTTTAGCAGTGCGCCAAACCCGTTATTAACAGCAGCAGGTTCAGTTGGAAACATTAGATACTTTCTTTGGGTAGATGGGCATTGGGCATTGGGCATGGGGCATTGGGCATGGGGCATTGGGCATTGGGCAGAGAGGAGAATAAATGCTAACTCTAAACTCCGAACTCACGCCGTGTGCAACTTTCTCTCAAACCTAACCCCCAACCCCTTCCCTACAAGGGAAGGGGAGCAAGAATCAAAGCCTCTCTCCCTGTGGGGGAGAGGAATGGAAGTGGGGTTCTAAGAATAAGTTGCACACGGCGTTAACTCCTAACTCCCACTCCCCACTCTCCACTCCCTAACTCCTGTTTACTTACGCCATTGTCCGGATTAATTTACTTCATAGCGCTTTAATAGCATAAGCAAAAACTCAGCTGCTGTCAGATAACCTTTAGGTGGAAAAATCCCAATGGATGAATCTACCCACCAGCCTTGTACAGCTTGGGGCGTAGACGCAGAGCGGCTTGTCGTTAGACATCGCCAAATTGACAAATGATCAACTGTTGGCTCTGCATAAAAGTTATCTTGCCTACTACTTAGCAAACAGGAACTCCAATGGGTGAAATAATCATGGCTCATCCGATGAATAGGAAAATTGCCCTGTAGTGGTACTCCCCATCCATCTATAGCAATAAATGCTTTGACACGACCACCCAAGAGTTGCCACAAACAAGCCGCCCCTATTGCCCCAACGACGCCAGCACTGAAGCTAATGAATATAACTGGTGATTTTAGCTGATTGCTCAAGCGATCGCGCAAAAATTGCAAAATATGAAATGCTGATAAAACCAATAAATCCTTACCCGGATAAACCAGTATATTAGCTGGCTTTTGACTGATTGAGCTATTAGAAACTACATCTAACAATCCGACTCTAAAACTTTCGGTTAACTCTGGCTCATGGATTCCAGGGCAGATAATTATACTCATCCGTCTATCAATAACTTAAACTTACTACAGGGATTTTGACATGAGTTTGAGCGCTCATGACTCATTTTTTCAGTTGTGTAGATGTTGACTGTTGTTGAAATTCGGGTTCTAATTTTTCTTTAGATTTGGAGGGAGTAACATATGCCACTGCACCAACTACAGCCATTCCACCGCCAATCATATACATAATATTTCTACTGAAATATTGAGAGCCAAGGTATCCAAAGGCGATCGCTACGATTGTTGTAGAGATAATCTGAGGTAATTTCATATTACTTAAGATGCAGTTCTTTTACTAATTTAAAATAATTGCAGACACTTTAAACATCTGCCCTCGCCATGAGAAATCAAGAAGTGAAGGGTATAGATTTCTAGAATCGAGTTGCAAGCAGATAGTTTTCTGGAGTGAATACATACAGCAATTATCGGCGTTGCTCACTTAAAGGATGAAATTTCACGTATTGAAATCCAAAACTCCTCATACTCTCTGCGCCTCTGCGCGACGCCAGTCACTCATGGGGGAAACCCCCGTCGCTCTTAGCGTCTCCCCTTGGGAGAAGACCGCACTGGCTCCTCTGCGTGAGAAATATCATCCCAGAAATAAGCAACGCCCGACGATCTATTGTCAAACTAACCCTTGAGCGTCAGAACTGCCGCAAGTTATTTAACGTGTACGAGTGTCAATTCTCTTTTGGATGATAATAGCGTCGGCAATTGGCCGCTCTCCAGTGGTATCAGACGGACGGTTAATCAACTGCTGATTAATCGTCATAGTTGTAGAGCCACCACCATCGAGGTTGAGAGCATCTGTTGCTCCGAGCGATCGCATAATCTGAGCGCTTTCTTCAAAACTCGCACCCACACTCCTTGCTGGCTGACGACCATCAACTGTAACTAAAAGCAGCTTTCCTCTTGCCGTAATTCCAGCTAGTGTCCGAGGGTTACGTCGGACTCCAAATCTGTAGTAAAATTCAGGATTTTCTTGCCAGTGAAATCCTTCTGTGAAAGCAGTAATATCTATTTTTCCATTACGTACCAACCTTGGCCCACCATTGATGACTCCTAAAGCTTTGTCTATTGGCAGTTTCACTCCATTGGCTGAAACACAAGTATTAACGTCAATCTTTGAGCCTAGTTTCGCGTGATTCTGCAACCACTCCACAGCATCACCAGTGGCTGACAAAACTGAGCCATTGCTGGGTATCTGGCCTCCTCGCTGCCGTCGAAACTCGATCACCCGATCTGATGCATCAAGTACAACTTCCGCTCCTTCCCCTGGCTCTGTAGTTTGGCCAAAGATCGGTGTAAATTGAATTAACTCGCTGCTATCTGTGCAGGTAAAGTCATGCTTGGGCTTTTCAGTCGGAATATCTCCCCCTAGACCACCGCAACCTCGAATTAGTCCAGGCTTGCGGTTTAATCCATCGACTTCACGTCTTGCACCATCCTTTGCTATTGCAGTAATTTTAGACGTGAGAGCAGCTATACGGGCATCTCGACCAGAACGGTCAGGGAGGATAAGGCTCGTTCTACCATTAACTGCCTCGCTCACTAGCTTTCCGTTAATAATCGAAATACCTGCTAGGTCGCCTGGAGTCCCATCGTTTGCTCCAATGACAAAATACCCTCCGTTCACTGCTGCTAAAGCCGATGTTCGAGTAGAAAGCTGCGTTAGAGGTTCATTACCAGGGACAATTTTAGTAGCGAGTGCGGAAGCAAGTTTAAGGTCAAATTGATTGAGGTCGATCTCAAGTACATTTACAACCCACGGCCCAGTTGTTTCTTTTCCGTCTTCTGCTGTGTTCACAACTCGTAGTCCTGAATATCCAATAGCTACAAGTTGATCTCGTAAATTAATAGCAAGAGCTTCTGTATTAAAAGCGCCAACACGGACTAAATAACCGAGCGGGACTACTTCTGGATCATCTGGCGCTCGTCGCAGAATTGGCTCTAGCCGAGGCTGGTATCCTTGAGCTTTCAACAAGTTAGCAGCAGTTTGAGCTGCTTGTTGGGTGGCTTGGAATGTCACATCGACTGTATATACGGCACGCTCGGACTGTTTTCCCCTAACAATAACCGTGTGGGTAACACCACGAGCTATGTAATTTGATACCCGTGATTCTCTCAAATAAGGTTTTCCTAAAGGCAGCGAGTGCGAATAGTATTTGTCCGTGTGCTTTGATTCTTGGTTCGCACTGCTAACAAGTGGTTTAACTACTGCTAAGAACAAAGAGCAGGGAACTACTAAGTATAAAGCTATTGTCTTGTCAAGCAAACGGGCTTTCCAGGTCATTACTTACTCTTTTAACTAAATGATTGTAAAATTAGTCACAAACGTTTTTAGCTCTCAAAACTTGAAAGTGTTTGTGCGTCAATAGAACGTAGGAGCAGGTTGTCTTTGAAATATATGTTAATAATCCTGATTAAATTTAATTGCAGATATTTAACGGCAGGTTGTGTGCAATTAAACATTAGGTTAAGGCGTTTGACTATGGTGATTACAAGGATTACGTTGATTGCGATCGCATCCTGATAATACTTCACCTGTCCCAATTGCCTGATATATAACGAAAACTGATGTAACTAAAAAAGAGTTACCTAGTATGGAGTAATAATCACACTACGTCTTTTGATGTATTCTTTTAATTTTTGCACCTATCCTATCCCCCTGGATAGGATAATATTTTATTAGTGGGGAAATATTTAAGATATTCCCTAACTCTAAATCTCTGTGCACTCTGCTTATATTGAGGAATTTTATAGTGGTTGCCACGCCGGAAAAAGTCCAACATACCCACGAGCAATTATCAGGTAAAGACCGTGTAGCAGTACTGCTCATGGGCTACGGCGAAGTCGAAAGCTACGAAGATTTCGCCAACTATAACGAACAGGCTTTAAATCTACTGACAGCAAAATTTGCACCGGTGCCAACCTGGATTTATCCTCCTCTGGCAAAACTTTTGGCGCTATTTGATCGCCATGAGTGGGGACACACACACCACGATTTTATCTCCCCACACAATGCCATCTTTGAACAGCAGCGTGTCGGTATTGAGAAGTATTTACAAGAAAAATGGGGCAATAATGTCCAGGTTTTCAAAGCTTTCAACTTCTGCGCCCCCTTTCTGCCTAATCAAGTTTTGGCAGAAATTAAAAACCAAGGCTTCGATAAGCTGCTAATTTACCCACTGCTGGTTGTTGATTCTATCTTTACCAGTGGCATTGCGATCGAGCAAGTTAACAACGCTCTTGTTGAGTTGAGTGATGGCGAAGAACATTGGGTTAAAAGACAGCGCTATATTCCTTCCTTCTTCAACGAACCAGCCTACATCGATTTAATGGCTCATTTGGTTGAAGAGAAAATTAACGCTGATTTAGCAGGAGCTTACCTATCTTCTCAAATCGGCATTGTACTAATGAACCACGGCTGTCCCCATAAAGCGAAAGGATTTACCTCTGGGATTACCGAAAGTCAAACGCTGTACGATTTGGTACGAGATAAATTGATTAACCGCTATCCCTTAATCTCGGTGGGTTGGCTCAATCATGACACGCCCTTAATTGATTGGACACAGCCAAATGCACAGCAAGCCGCCACTAATCTAATTCAATTGGGGGCAAAAGTCGTGGTATTTATGCCAATTGGCTTTGCTACAGAAAATCACGAAACTCTATTAGATGTGCACCATATCATCCATACTTTGGAGAAACAGCATCCTGGTACGAACTACGTGCAGATGGCTTGCGTCAACGACCATTCGGAATTCTTGGCGATGGCGGCGCAATGGGCTGATGCTCATATTGAACAACTGTTATCAGAGCAAACTTTAGCAGTTAATCCCCAACTAGCTGGCGATCATCACCATCACCACCATCATCATTAAGCAAGAATGTAGGATAGGCATTGCCCATCCTAACATTTATAGGGTAATTAGTTGACAGTCCCACACCTTGAAGGCATGGGACTTTTTGGGTTTGTCTATGCGGCTGGCTTGTGCTTTGCTAACTTTAACGCCGACAAAAATAGAATCATACCCAAAATTACATACAGCACTTCCGGCAGCTATGAGGTACATTCTCAAAGCTGAAAGCTATGCTAGGAAAGGGAAAGGAGAAAAACTATATTCCATAATAGCGGGAAGCGCTGTATAGCAAAGAACTTGCTACATACCTTAAAAGGTTGCTGCCAATAAACGCTCCCAGTATTGAACCAGATGCCATTGAAACAGCAAACTACCCACCACTTCCCTACTTAGCTATAAGTTCCTACTGTCTCACTCGTGAACTTAACTGGTTCTGGCTCGATATCATCTATCTTATTAAACTCCCCAGCCCGCCAGCTATCTGTTATGTCCTTAATAAAACTTGCAATAGGTATTGCAATTAACAAACCCAGCACTCCTCCTAACTTTGCCCCCAGCAACAAAGAAATCACCACCCAAACTGGATTTAAGCCAGTCAAATTACCGAGAATACGAGGTGCAATAAAATTAGAATTAACTTGGTCGATCGCAACAGCAATACCTAAGACTTCAACTCCTAACCAAAAGTTTTGTAACGCTACCAAAAGACTGACTATGGCAATACCTACCCCCGTACCAAAAGGAAAGAGAGAAAACAAGCCAATGCCAATGCCAAACAGTAAAGCCAAGGGAACTTGCAGTGCTAAAAACGCCAGTGTAATTGCCACCCCTAACACAGCTCCCAATGTTGCTTGACCGATAAAGTAATTGTGGAAATCTTCTCTCAGTGATTGCCGTACTTTTGAGCCAATGTTAGAGGGAAACCACTGAAAAACTCCGTCCCAAAGACGTTGACCGTTCAATATTAAGTAGATAGTCAGCACCACCGCCAGCAGCACATTGACCACAATACCAATGGTATCGACGGCAAAACCGAGAATCCTACCAGTGAAGGACTGGAGTTGGTTAGATAATCGTTCGAGAACTTGAGTAAATAAACCACTTAAATTAATGGGAAGTTGCTGTTGACTTAACGCCCAATCCTGGAAAGTTTGCAGCTGCTGAGTCCCAGAATCAATCCAACTGGGCAAAATATTAGCTAGCTCATTCAGCTGTTGTATAATCAGGGGAACCAAGGTGATGCCTAAAGCCACTAAAATCACCACAGTCAAAAGCAACACTCCCCCGATCGCTAAGTTAGATTTTACGCCTTGTTCTTGGAGAAACTGAATCGGATAGTTCAATACAAAAGCTAGTAGGATGGCGGCGGCAATAATGCTGACTAAGGGTTGAAAATACTGGACAACTTGGAGCAATAACCAGCCGTTGAGAATGGCAATGGGAAATGCCAATCCTATAGTTAACCATCGCGGCAGTTTGTTTGCTGATTGCATTAATAGTAACTCCATAAGAATTTTAACTTTATCAGAACTTACGCAAACAATAGTCGAAAACAATAATTTTCAGGTAGAGGCAATTTATGAATTGACCCTACAACGTATATTGCGTAAGTACTATAGGCAACAAATAGGTGTTTAGCAAACAGTGATTCTCTTTGATTAGGTCTGTTAATTTGTCTTCATAAAATCCAACATAATTCGCTGATGCATATACCCTAAAGGTCGAACTTCGCCAGCGTTTTGCGAATAACATTTACCTTGATGAATATCTTCTGGGGTAAAGAATCCCATATCCCAGCCTTCATTCAGAACCAGTTGATTTAATTCCACCAAAAGTGGCGCATGAAAAACATGACGGACAACTTTTTCATCGGGATAAGAGCCAAATTCAACAAAGGGTGGTAATATGTAGCCAATTTCTTCTAATATTTCTCGCTTCACTGCTACATCTGGTGTTTCACCGGGTTCGAGATGACCGCCAAACATCGCCCAGTACCCAGGGTAGAGAATACCAGGAATATTATCCCGTAATTGCATGAGAAACTTGTTTTCTTGGTAGAGTATTGCGATCGCTACGTGCAGTGGTTGATTGCTCATAAATTTTGATTTATTTGGCTATTTTTTATTGTAATTATTACTCTTCTTCTAAATAAACTTCCCCCAATTCTTTGCCAGCTAAGGGGATACTTTGGTAGCGAACTTTACCCTTAATCACTACTTGCGATCGCTCGCCCAGATTCTTTTGATTGGTGACAACCCAAATTTTGCCAGTTGAGTCATTAATCTCATAAGCCCACTGCTTCATCAAGGGAGCTTGCTTTTCTACCTTACCTTGGATATAAACTATAGCCTGATTGTCTTGTTCTGGTTTAATCTCTCCAATGGGAGTGATATTGGTGCCAATTTTCAAGTTACTCCCGCTCAAGCCAGAAGATGTCAAACCACCACAACCACAAAGTCCCACTACCAAAAAAAAGGTCAACCCCAGGCGGTAAGTAACAATGCTGTGTCCGTACAAGAACGAAACAAACAAATTTCTCGCTTGTTGCATGAAAGCCCCCGATTGAGCAAATTTTTTCGTCACTGCTTACTTTGTCGCCAGTTTAATTAGGTCAGTTCCCATCTATATTATTCTCTTCGGTTTCAGAAACACACTCACAAAGTAATTAAAATCGAGATTCATGAAGAATATTCCCCAACCGAATTCGCACAATAAAAATATCTCTTCTGCCAAAGGGTTTGGCAGTCGATACCCGAATATTGACCAGTTGTTTGCCCAAGCAGTCAACTGTCACCAGCAGCAGCAGTTTGACCAGGCACTAACTGCCTATCGACAAGTTTTAGCGATTAATCCTAAATATATAGATGCCCTGACGAATTTGGGAAGTCTGCTCAAACGCTTGGGACAGGTTGAAGAAGCGATCGCAATCTATCGCCAAGGATTAGCGTTAAAACCTGAAAGTGCAGAAACCTGGTTTAACCTGGGCAATGCCCTCCACGACATCGGACAATTAGAGGCAGCAAAATCAGCCTTCCAGCAGGCAGTGCAGCTCAAACCGAATTTGGGTGTTGCCCACTTCAAGTTAGGAAAAGTTCTCCAAGAACAGGAAAAATTGACTCAGGCGGCAGACTGCTATCAACGAGCTATTAACCTGATGCCGGATTCGTCCCAAGCTTACACCAACCTGGGTAATGTTCTCAAAGGGCTGGGTCAATTAGAGGCAGCGATCGCTCACCATCGTCAAGCACTGCAACTGCAACCTAACTCGGCACAGACTTACTACAATCTGGGAAATACCCTTGCCGCCCAAGAGCAATACGAATCAGCCATAGCAGCCTATCAGCAGGCACTCCAACTGCAACCAAACTGGGCTGAAGCCCTGTTAAATCTGGCGATCGCGTGTCTTGGTTTGGAAAATTTCGAGCAGGCAGAGCAAGCTTTAAAACAAGCTGTGGTTCTGAAAAGTGACTTAATCCCAGCCCACTTCCATCTAGGCAAACTGTTACAGAAACAGGGCGACACTGCTGCTGCTGAAGTCTACCTTCGCCAATACTGGGAACTTCAGCCCGATGAGCCAAAAGCCTGGGAGGCTCTTTTGTCAGCCCTCCAAATTCAGGGGAAACATTCTGAGTGCATCGCCCTGTTGCAAGATCACCTCAAAAGCCATCCTGATCAAGCGATCGCTCACTACTACCTGGGCACTATATACAACAATCTGAATCGTTTCCCTGAGGCAATTGAGCATCTACAGCAAGCATTGCAACTTGACCCTAGCCTAGCAATTGCCCACAATAATCTGGGTTATGCCTTCATTCAAAACGGACAATTGAGTGCGGGGATTGACAGTTGCCTACGAGCAATTGAGATTCAGCCGAATTTAGCGATCGCCTATCTCAACCAGGGTCTTGCCCTAAATAACCAAGGCAGAGTTTCAGAAGCGATCGCTTGGTTCCAAGAAACGCTGCGGATTGACCCAGACTACCATCCAGCTAACACCAACCTGCTGTATGCCCTCAATTACTCGCCAGCCTACAGCCCTGCCGCAGTTGCCGCTGCCCACCACCAGTGGGGTCAGCAAGTCACGCAGAAGGTTTTGAGTCAGAAATTATCATCCAAAATTCCCAATCGTTCGATGGTTCCTGAGCCTTGTCGAAGGACTGAGCGGAGCCGTTCGCGTAGCGTTCCGCAGGAAAGTCCAAAATCTAAAATTCTTCGTGTGGGTTACGTCTCGCCCGACTTCCGCCAACACTCAGTAGTCTACTTTTTCGAGCCAATTCTTAGCCATCACGACTCTACCCAAGTAGAAACTTTTTGCTATGCCAATGTCCCTAACCCAGATGCAGTTACCCGGCGACTCCGTGGTTTATCCCAGCACTGGCAAGATGTTTACAATCTGGACGATGACCAATTGGCCGATCTAGTGCGATTTGATGGCATTGACATTTTGGTAGATTTGGCTGGTCACACTGGTAGCAACCGCCTGCTGATGTTTAACCGCCAGCCCGCCCCCATTCAAGTTACTTACTTGGGCTATCCTAATACCACTGGCTTAGTGAATATGGATTACCGCCTCACTGATAATTGGGCTGACCCCCCTGGTTTGACGGATGATTATTATACTGAGAAACTTATTCGCTTATCTCGGTGCTTTTTGTGTTATCAGCCCTCTCCCACAGCCCCGGCGGTGATCGACTTACCCGCCAAGAGTATGGGGCGAATTACCTTTGGTTGCTTCAACAACCTACCCAAAATCACCCCAGAAGTGATTGCTCTGTGGTCAGAAATTCTCCATTCCGTGCCGAATTCTCGGATAATCCTTAAGATTCGCTGGTTCGACGATCAACCAACCCGCGATCGCTATCTATCACTGTTTGCTGACTGCGGCATTGACAGTCGGCGAGTGAAGTTAATCGGCATAATTCCAGACCCCAATCACCACCTCGCTTTCTATGGCAACATTGACATTGCCCTCGATCCCTTTCCCTACCATGGGACAACGACCACCTGCGAGGCTCTATGGATGGGCGTTCCAGTTATTACCCTAGCGGGACAGACCCATGTCAGCCGGGTAGGAGTTAGCTTGCTGACTACTGTAGGGCTACCAGAGTTGATTGCCTGCACTCCCCAGGAGTATGTGGCCAAGGCAATAGCTTTGGCATCTGATCTGGTGACTTTGAGCCAGTTGCGGGCTAATCTCCGGCAACAAGTAGCGGCTTCTCCTCTGTGCGATGCTGTTGCCCATACCCAGGCTATAGAAGCCATCTATCGACAGTTTTGGCAGCAGTTTGTTCAACTGGCAGATTAAAAGCATACTTCATGCTGAGAAATTGGATGCGTAGTTTACCGCACTTCTCTACGAGACGCTGCGCGAACGACAAAGCTCAGTGACTGCCGCAGGCATCGCTTCTGCTACAATAGCACCTGTTATTTTATTCAACTTTTTTTTGTTTAACATAGTTACGAAAGTCATTTATTGTGAGTTGATCGAGCCATTGATGATGTTCTTTGGTATAGTCACCATAGCCCACTTCTAACTGCTGCAAAAATCTCAGCGTTCCTGCTACTCCTAAAGCATGAATTAGGGCTTTATATCCTTGCTGTCTAATTTCCGTCGGTTTCATTGTTTTCTGGCTGTATTTGCAAAATATTCATTAACCAAATCGTAGGATTTTCTCCCAATAATAATTATTAGAGTTAGTCTCAACACCCAAAATATCGTTAACTATTTTTATTTTGTCTTTTCCACAATCAATTCTCAAAATATACGTATACCTCACGGTATGGCTCCTAGTTTTATTTTTACTTAAATATTTTCGTATTCTTGCACCGGGAAAAGAGTATAACTAGACACAGAGCCGCGATGCTTTCCACTCGTAGTCAAGGATGGCATAAAGAAAGTTGTCGTACCATCTGCCTTTGATTAACTCTCTTTCCCGCAAATGTCCCTCACGACGCATACCAATTTTTTCTAATACTTTTACAGAAGCAAGATTCTGTGCAACACACCAAGACCAGATTCGATGCATTTCCAATTCTTCAAAGCCGAACTTTAAAATGGCCTGTGCTGCTTCTGTTGCATACCCTTGTCCCCAATATTGAGTGTTGAATTCATAGCCGATATTTGCTTCCCGCATTTCCGTGTCGTTTACACGGATACCACAATTGCCAATAAGCTGATTTTCTTCTTTGAGGACAACAGCTAACTGAAACTTTGTCCGTGGTTGCTCTTTTTGCTGACTAATAAACATTTGGACAAATTCGCAAACATCGTTCTGTGTTCGGTGCGTCCAGTGGGAGTAACGCAAGTATAAAGGATCAGATTGATAAGCAAAAACCGCCTGCCAGTCTGCCTCTACAAACTCACGCATTAGCAAGCGGTGTGTTTCTAAGATCATGTCTTTTATCTATGCGCTTAGTGCAGGCAATCTAGGAATTTTAACTTTTACATTTTACACCTTGAGGAGTAGCATCAGGATAATAGGTAATGATCGCTTTTTCTTTCCTCACAAAAACTGTAGGAAAGGATTCTCCTGTTTCTTGATCACGCACATTATAAATACACGCTCCCTCATTATTTCCTTGGAGTTTAAATATTTTTGTAGCGTCTAAAAGTATTTCTTGAGCGTTGCTAAGGTAGCCATAGCCTTTGATTACATCTGTTACTGTACGACTTTCCTTTTTAATTACTACACCCATTGTATAAATGACCCCAGGAACAACTTCCCCTCGTTCCTGATTATTTGCCAAACGTCCGCCTATTCCCTCATTTTGTAACTGTAAATATCTGCCATAAAAGTGTAAACCACCAATATCATTAGCGTTATATATTTCACCACAAAATATATGTTCAAACCCCTGACGCTTGAACCAAATATTTGTTAAGTCTTCGAGAAATTGGGCTTTATTTCTACGTCCTGGACGAAGTTCATCGCTGCTAGCTTGCTGAAGTTTCTGGACTACATCGGGGTAATAAGATAACAATTGTTTAAAATTTTTGGAACTAACTTTAGTGCCAATAGAACCACAGAGTTTTAGTACAGCTTGATCAAAAGAATTTAGTTGCGGTGGTGGTGGTGTGATATCTACCTGTTGTCCTGCGGGGAAACGAACAGGAACCGGGTTATCTAGATTATCAAAAAAGGGCAGAAGTTGCGTATCTGGCTGAGGCTGCGCGATCGCTGAATTTTGCCAGAAAAAAGGAGAAACCAGTAGCAAAGTAGCAAACATCTTTACCATTTGCTTTGACCTATTGATTACAGAACTTTGTTGCATAATTTTTAGATTAATTATCTAGAGAATAGTACTATATCAAGTTTAATTTGATATATAACGTACTTTCTTAAAAACCCGGTTTTTTTTAATAAACCTCTTGCAAAAAAGTTTTGTGGTATTATTGGGAGTTAACTAAATATAAGATTTGTTAGCTGTTTGAAGTTCGTAATATTAAATAAATTGGCAGCTTTGTATGAAATCTAGATGAAATTTTTGTTTTCTCAAAGACATTACTCTAAGCTAGTTTTTGAAAAAAGCAACAGATGTCGTTGTTTATCGTTTTAAGAAGTGTTTTAGCCAAAGCGCAGTTAAAATCCCCAACAGTACCCAGATAATTACAATGACACCCGCTGCTACCCAACTAGTAGGCTTTTTTTGAGACAGTGCAGTTTCAGCCCTCTCGCGGCATTCGGCTAAAACGGATGGGGGAATCAACTTCAGGACTAGCCAAACTCCAAAAGGTACTATGATTAGGTCGTCGAGATAGCCAAGAATAGGAATAAAATCTGGAATTAGGTCGATAGGACTAAAAGCATAAGCAACAACACCAGCCGCCAAAAGTCTGACATACCAAGGAACCCTGGAATCTTTACTAGCTAGGTAAACAGCATATGTTTCTTTTTTAAGTTTCTTGGCTAGTTGCTTTAATGACTGCATATTAGACCTGTTGCAAACAAGTTTTGTCGTATGGTGGACGGCTGACTAAAGCCAAGAGAAATTTAGGCTTTTTGAACAATAAACCGGGTTGATTAAGTCCTTTAAAAGTCTGTTGACTTGGAATTTTGAATTGTTTATCTAGTTAAAGATGGCGCGTAAATATTTAGCAACTTTCACTAAATCTACATTAGTTAGTGAAATGATTAAGTTGCTCGATCAATTTTTTGCACTTCTTCATCAGATAGTTTTACATTGACAGCTTGTGCTGAGTCTTCAATACTGGAAACCTTGCTAGCACCAGGAATTGGCAAAATAGCGGGTGACTTGGAACGCAACCACGCCAGAACAATATTATACACTGACACACCATTTTCTTTAGCTAACTGAGCGATCGCCCGAATATCTTGCAAATCCTGATGGCGACGCCTACCACCAAAGGGACTCCAAGGCAAAAAGGTCAATCCTTGCTGTTCGCAATACTTCAATACGCCGTCATTTTCTGGCTGTCGTTGCCAAGGGCTGTATTGATTCTGCACTGAGATAATATCGACCACATCCCGCGCCTGCTTAATTTGTTCAACGGAAAAGTTAGAAACTCCCACAAACCGAATCAAACCGGCTTCCACTGCTTCTTTAACTGGTGCAAGGGATTCTTCAATGGTGTAATTAGTATCAGGCGAATGGTATTGCCAAACATCAATAGGTTTAGCACCACCCAAAGCCTCAAAACTGACTCGAATTGTTTGGCGCAAATGTTCTGGGTTGCCGTTACTTGTCCAACTGCCATCGGGACGCATCAAACCGCCCTTAGTTGCCACAATCACTTGGCTAACATCGCCTTTGTAACTACTAAGGGCTTTGTGAATTAATTGCTCATTATGGTGTTTATCTGACTCATCTTTGCAGTAAGAATCAGCCGTGTCAATAAATGTAATACCCAGATCCAACGCCCGATGAATAACTTGAATTGATTGTGATTCGGGAGGGCGATTAGAAATTGACATGGGCATACCACCCAAACCGATCGCACTCACAAAGATACCAGTTTTTCCTAGTTGTTTAGTTTCCATGCTTCTAGCCATAGCTTTCTGCCCCAATTATCTATCAGTTAGCCAAAGCTTTTTTAGCGATTCATCATAAATCTTCCCTAGTACTGAGATTTGATGATCAGTAAATGGGCTACGAGGGGAATACTCTACTCAGAGGTTAAGTATTCTATATACAAGTACCGATGAAAATCGTAGAGGAAACCCGTACCAGATTGCAGCTAAAGCATCGACCATTCGGATATTGGTTTAGTGGGTGGTGCATTTTTACTGTCTGTTTAGGCTTTTTGATTTACTGCTTAGTTTTTGATTATGCTTCAGTTAGTCTCAGTTGTACTCGGCTTTCACAAAACCAAATTAACTGTGAATTCAAGCGGTTTAATTTGCTGGGAAGCATGGAGAAACTCAAAATGTTTGATCTCCAGGAAGCATACGTTCTTACAAAGACTGGTAGCAAAGGGAGCAAAACCTATCAAGTTATGATTGTAACTCCATTTGGAGACTTTGCCCTGCTGTCACATATTAGCTATCAAGAGAATCAGGAAATTGCCTTTAAAATCAACGTTTTTATCAACTCTGGGCAAACTTCCCTCTTAGTGCAGCAGAATCAGCGTAATTATCTATTTTTCTTAAGTTTATTTATATTGATTGTGATGGCGATCGCAGCTTATTTCGCAACATCACCTGTAACTATCTGCACCTTTTATAAGAGTCTTAATCAGGTATTTATAGAACGTAAAAGTTTACGTGGTAACAAAATTATTGAACATCCACTAGAAAATATTCTGCGTTTTGATATCCAAGAAAAGCAATTTAAATACTCCAAGCTTTATCGGGTTGTAATTGTGCTGAAATCCTGCCAGGAAGTTCCAATAAACCCACAATACACTGATGAAAAGAGCATCAGATACGCAGTTTCTCGGATACACTCATTCCTAAGATATTAACAAAAATTACCCGCACTACGTGCCTCTGCGTCCTGAGACTGAAATCATCGGCTTGCAAACAAAGCCTAACGATCCAGGTTTTTCGGCATTAAATTCGCGCAAGTTATAGCGGTGACTTTAGGATACTGAAGTTGTCCGGCTGATTAACACAACCCAGTAAACTAAAAATACCCACTATGTTAGTTTGTCTAATTAAGCTATGTTTGGTAAATAGAATAAGTAGCATACATGATCGACTGTTATTCCACACTTGACATAAAGCATTGTGAGTGCAAAACGTCTACCAGAAACCATTGCCCATGTCCGAATTACCCGCCAATCCTGGCAACACGGCTTCCTTGAAGGTGAAGTGAATGCGGGTGAGTTTGAGTGGCATTTCCATTGGCATTTTCGCCGGGGAGAACTTGCCGTTAAGCCTTCCCAAGGCCGCGCCTTAATCAAAGAACCCCTCGGTCGATTTTTGGAGCAACAAGATTACCAGCTAGAGCCTGGAGGAGATTATGCTTTTACTATTCGGGCAGAACTTTAGGAGTTATAAGTTGTGAAGATCAGCTAAAACACATCTTGAAAAATTGAGTTGTGTTGCTGTTCACTCAATTTCAAACTTTCCATTGAAAAGCACTACACGCCAACCATCAGGGTCTTCAATCGTTACGCTTTTGCCTTTCCAATAAGGGTTTTCTGGCTCCACTTCGGGATATCCCAAACGAGAAAGACGGTTTTTGATTTGTGCTATTTTTTCTAGATCGGGGATATACAGTACCAGTAAGTTGTCTTTTGTTGGAGCCAGACAGGTACTTCCAGTTTTATGAGTTGTAAATTCTAGGTGATATTGAGCGTTGGGCAATCCAAACATGACTCCATCGTATCCATCATGCTCTGTAAACGAGTACAGCTTTCTCAATCCCAAGCCATCCTCGTAAAACTCAACCACTTTTGCCAGTTTGTCGGTTGGTCTAGCAATTCTGAACTGAACAGCCGGAAAATTTGGATTATTTGTGTTCATATTACCTTTGCATTGAACGACATAACAACAGACACAAAGGAGACAAGATGTGGAGCAGCTTAGTAACTCCTAACTATTGACTCTTCACTCCTTACTCCTCATTGCTGATTCAGTAAGGCGATTTAAGTATCTTTCAATTAAGAGAATGGCAACAATGTCATCTATCGGTCTTGGTGGCTGTCGCATACCCTGTGGCAATAGCTTTATTAGCCCTTTGGGTGGGTACATTTGCCAATAGCGATCGCGTGCTTCTAAGGTTGTGTAGCGCTCATCTACTAAAATTATATTTAGGGCTGCTGTTAATTCCTGATATAATTGCTGTTTCCACTGCTTGGCTGTAGTTTGGTCGCCCATCACCATCAAGGAGATGGGATATTTTTGTCGCAGTGTTTCAATGGTAGCGATCGCCTCTTTTGCCAGCACCACCTGATGATAATACACTTGCCGATCCAGTGCCATCACCGCTAAACCACACTTATCTCGACCTGGATCAAATCCCAAGATGACTGGTTGCGTCGGTGAAAATTCACGGAAAATCATCATAAATTAAAAATGAAGAAATGCAATTACAGTAAGTATTTTGGCTGCTGTTCAAATCTGCTTAAATCTTACTAATAACAGTGTGCAAATAATTTTTTAATTTTTTAAGTGCTAAAAATAATTTGTCCGTTGACTATTGCCACTAATTTTACTCTCAATGGGCCAGATGTGTAAGTGTCCTCTGCTGCGATCGCTTTAATCTCCAATGATTGATTGGACTGTCTTAGTTGGGCAACAAAACGCAGAAAAGCCCCCTCTACTTGGACATTTTCGACAATTCCGGCATTACGAGCCCGAAATTGGGAAGCAGAAATTAATAATTCTAGCCGCTGCTGTAATTGATAGGATGTCATGGTTTTAGAATCAGCAGTAGTTGTGGCTAGCACTGCACCTCCCAAAAAAACCAATTGATTCCGGGCTATATCAGTGAAAAACTCTATCTGCTTTTCTCCCCTGACGTAATTACCAGCCGAGAAAATTCGCACTACGTATTCTTGACTGTCGCTAATTTGCTTGCTCAATTGCTCAACTCTATCCTGGGTAACGCGCAGTAGCTGTACATTTGCAACATTTCCACCAGGCTCACTCAATTCGAGGTTGGCGTTACGATTGGCTTCTTGTAAAATTTGTGCCACCGCCTGACGAGCAGCAGCAGTTTTGTTAACACGAACTACACCAGCGGCCAAAACCTGACCGCGAACTAAGGCCAGCTTACCCAAACGCAGGTCGCGGTAAGACTGATAATATTTTTCTAGTCTTGCAACTTCCTGTTCTAAAGATTGCTGTTGTCCTTCTAACTCTTTGAGGCGAAATTCCCGTTTGACAATTACTTGCTCTCGTGCTGCAACTTCGAGATTACGCTTTTGAATCAGTTGATCTAATTGGGCAATTTTTTGATCGCGCGCTTCTATGGCTTCTTGACGGTTAGCAAGTTCACGATCGCGTTTTCCAATGGCTGTTTTGGCTTCGTCTATCGCTTTTTTCGCTTCAGCATACAGTCGTTGACGTTCTCCCTTGAGTAGTTCAACTGCCGTCTGTAACTCCTTTCTCTGATTGTAAACGCTTTGCAATTCAGCGATCGCTTTTTGGTACTGAGTTACAACTTGTTCTAGCTGACCTTGAGTGCGTTGGAGTTGAGTTTGAGTTTGGGCTTGTTGACTAATAGTGCGGTTCAACTGAGCTTGTGTTTGGCGTTGCTTGGCATTGGCCGCCTGCAAAGATTGGTTAATTACCTGCAAGTCTTGCTGTGCCTTTGTTTGGGCAATTCTTGCTTGATTTAGCTCATTTTCTACCTGACTTTTCTGAGTTTCTGCGGTTTTTAGTTGTTCCCGCTTTTGTCTGAGGTCTGTTTGAATATCCTCTAACTCAAAGACTCCCTTTCGCAAGCCTTCATCCGCAGCGAATAAAATTCCTAATGTTGATGCTGAAATCAAACCACCCGTAAAAATAGTTACTACTACAGCGGTATTTTTCGGACGAAGTTTAAAAAGTGAGAGGCGGGCTTTGCCAACTCGTGTGCCGATGCGATCGCCCACGGTGGCAATTACGCCTCCCAGAATTAAAATTGCGGCAATGAGGATGTATCCGGTGGTCATTTTTAGCTACCGAAATCCTTCCAGATACAGCCTAATACTTTTAAACATTGTCTGGAAAGAAGTGGAGATTGGCAATAGCTGAAATTACTCAATTTTAGATTTACCTCTAGCTATTAGTGTGATTTTTCAAAACACAACACGCGCCGACTCCCCTTGACTCCAATTGTTTTTATGTGAACTGCCTACTTAAAGTAACAGGTTTATGCACAGTAATCTTCTTTTTGTGGATAGAAATCATCTTTTTTTCACGCAAATCTCCCAGTAGCCTAGTAACAGTAACACGAGTTGAACCAATTGCCTCAGCGATCGCTTGATGAGATAACTTCAAATCAATAGTGATCCCATCTGCACAAGGAACCCCAAAATCTCGACAAAGAATTAACAAAAAACTCACCAACCTGGAACCCATATCTCGGTGGGCGAGAGTTTCAATCATCATCTCTGTCTGTAAAATTCTCGAAGATAGACCCCGCAGCATTAACATTGATAATTCGGGATTTTCCTTGAGTGCTTGCTCCACCTGTTCAATTGGAGCTGACAGTAATTCCACAGAAGTAAATGCAACCGCATGGTAAAACCGATCCGACTTATTTCCTGTCAGCAATGACAATACACCAAAAACACTATTTTCCCGCAGCAACGCTACCGTTATTTCCTCTCCTGCCTCGTACACCCTGGAAAGTTTAACAGCACCTTTCAAAAGAAAATAAACTCGTTCGGCAGGATCGCCAGGAAAAAAGATCGTTTTATTGCGTTCAAACGTTTCCACAACTGGCGGAAAC
>NZ_JBGTFY010000397.1:0-5810 GCF_041747015.1 Nostoc sp. | reverse complement strand
GCGATCGCATCCCTGACAGTACACCAGGGGCAATCACGTTATCTAACAAATTTGAATATTTCTACTCATCACTCAAAGTTTCAATCAACAAATCCACCTGCTGCTGTCGCTGCTGCAAAAAACTTTCGCACTGACGCAAATACTCAACAGCACTTGCAAATTGCTCAAACACGGCTTCCAATTCCAACTCACCCGCCTCAATGCGAGTAATAATTCCCTCTATTTCAACAACCTTCGCCTCATAATTCCAACCTTCCTCAGAATTAGAAGCACTCTTACGTTTAACCATTCAACTCTCGGCGTCCTTGGCGTCTTGGCGGTTCGTTAATTCCATAACCTTCACTTTAACTCCACCCTGCCCCAACTGAATCAACAAATCTTCTCCCACAGCCAACTCTGCCGCCGAACGTGCGATCGCCCCATCTTCCCTTCTCACCACCGCATAACCACGCTGTAACACCGCTTTCGGGTCAAGACTAGCCAACTTTTGCCGCAACAACTCTAAATGCTGCGTTGCTTGCTGCGATCGCCCCATTGTTACTTGCACCAATTGCCGACGCTTCCAACTTAGCTTTTCCACCTCCTGCTGCACTTGTCGATCTAACCGCAAACGTCGCAAACGATTCCGCAATACTTGCAGTTTCTTTTCAGCATTTTCTCTAAAATCATCCACCGCCTCATGCAAAATCACAACTCGCCCCCGATGTTCAGCATACAACTCTGACAATGCCGGCACAACCACTTCCGCCGCCGCAGTGGGTGTATGCACACAAGCGTCTGCAACTAAATCTGCTAAAGATTCATCTCGTTGATGGCCAATACCAGTAATTATCGGTATAGAACAACAAGCAAGCGATCGCACCACTCGTTCATCATTAAAACAAGCCAACTCTTCAACCGCGCCACCACCCCGCGATAAAATTAGCACTTCGGCGCGGCCATCGTTTTTTACTCGCTCAATTGCTTTGACGATAGATTCCGGCGCTTGCTCACCCTGCACTGTCGCCGGAGAAAATAAAACGTGTAAACCTGGATACCTTTGTTTGAGGGTTTTTTGAATATCACCCCAAGCAGCCGCAGTTGGTGAAGTGACGACGGCGATCGTTTGGGGATGGATGGGGAGCGATCGCTTTCTTTGAGGATCGAACAACCCTTCAGCTAGCAAGCGATTTTTAAGTTGTTGATAGCGCAGCGCTTGTAAACCGACACCAGCAGGTAGAGTTTGCCAAACTGATAACTGATACTCTCCGCGTTGCGGATAAACGCGAATACTACCCAAAATGATGATCTGCTCACCGGGAACAGGCATTTGGGCGAGTTTTGGCAATTGGCTATTCCATACCACACACTTAATTCCGGCGGTGCGATCGGTATCTTGCAGCGTAAAAAATAACCCACTACGATGTGGGTTAGCACTGGAAACTTCGCCAGTTACCCAAACTTGCCGTAATTGTTGATCTTGCTCTAACAGCAAGCGGATATAGTCAGTTAATCCAGATACGGAAAGTGCTGTATTGAGAATCAGAGAGTCGGGAAGGTCGAAAGTCATCAAAGATGCCTAAAAGCATTTGTGCTGGAGTGATTCTAACATTTTTAATGAAAACCAAAGTTGAGCGTAAATCAAACTCTGACAAAGTTCTGTTGATAAAATAAAATAGATGTGGAGGTAAGATTATGACCCAAGCCTTGCCCAAATTACTCACCTTCGATGAGTTTAGCGAATGGTATCCTAACGATGGTAAACGCTATGAATTGCACAATGGAGTAATTATTGAAATGCCATCCCCAACTGGAGCGCATGAAAAAGTTGTAGGATTTATAGCCCGTAAGCTAACTGTCGAGTTTGATCGCCTGAACTTTCCCTACACTATTCCCAAAACTGCATTAGTCAAAACTCCCACTGCTGAATCTGCTTATTCGCCCGATGTGTTGTTATTAAATCTTGATAATCTCGACAATGAACCGCTTTTTGAAAAACAGTCAACAGTAAGCCTTGCAGCATCGGTTCCAATAGTTATTGAAGTTGTTTCAACCAACTGGCGAGATGATTACTACAATAAATTTAGGGATTATGAGGAGATGGGCATTCCTGAATATTGGATTGCCGATTATGCTGCGTTGGGTGCAAGAAAGTTCATCGGCAATCCCAAACAACCCACTATTTTTGTATGCGAATTAGTTGATGGTGAATATCAAATGACATCGTTTCAAGGCAACACCGCGATTTCATCACCAACCTTTCCCCAATTAAATTTAACCGCACAACAGATTTTTAATGCGGCGAACTAATTTTATCAAACAGAATTCAGGAGTCAGAATCGTAGGTTGGGTTGAGGAACGAAACCCAACATTTTCAGTGGTTTGTTGAGTTTCACTTTGTTCAACCCAACCTACGCAGTTTATGGTTTTTGACGCTAACCCAAGCGGATTGTTTTTTATCCGTCGTTTAGCCACCTCAAAATACTAGCTTTGCTCTCTACTAAGCCCTTATAAACCAGTGATTCTGATGTCATGGACTGAATCGCACCATAAAGCTTAGACCGTAAAACTGGGTCTTGTTTAATCAGTTTACAATCTCTAAAATAAGTACGAATGGTAAATAGCGCCGCTTCAAACTCTGGTAATCCCCAAATTACTTGGCGCTCAATTCGCAGGTAGAGCCGGGGATGATGGGAATCAAAGCTTCTACCTTGCCATTGGCTGACTAACACACCAGACGGCGGTTGGGGATGGTGATTGAGGCGGGTGTCGGTACTCAAACCCCAGGCAAAACGCACCATCGGCTTCTGAGTAATCATCGTATTAGCGATCGCATTCCCTCGCCGATTAATTTTTTCCATACCCGCCACAGCTGCATGAATTGTGGCAAAGTCTTTGCCAATCTTCTCTTCAGCTGACCAGTGGTTGGGATAGCAGAGATGAACTGCACTTAGCCAGTTGCTACCATTGGCAGAACGACAGATAATTGTCAGGTCTTCTTGGACTTGCGCCGCCAGAGCATCAAGGGTAGAGGCGTAAGTTGGAACAACTTCGCTACCCTGAACTTGCTGTAACTGCAACTCTGCATCTAAATAGAGAGTTTCGTTGGTGAGTTGACTATGGAATGTTCGGGTGTTGGCTGTTGACTTTTGGCAGTAAAAATGTTGTGGATGTTCTTGGATGAGGCGATTAATAATTAAATTAGCGATCGCACCTGCCACCACCTGAGAATAATTGCAGATTTGGTAATACTTGCTCAACCGTTCGCCACGAGCCAACAGTTTAGCTTGACGGTAGTGGGTGAAATTATCATCAATTTGAAATACCTGTTGATCAGCCTGAGTGTTCCCTAAACAGGAGCCAAAAGGCATCATCCCCGGCTTAACTTCATAGCGTCCGCTCATCAGGGGAAAGTAGTAAGCCGCACTATTAGAGGCTTCGACTGTCCTAGCTTCTTGGAACAAATTGTCTAGAGACATAGGTGCTACTATACGTCTTTAAATACTCATTTTTAACATATAGAACTCATATTTGATTTTTGAACAAACTCAGTACAACTCAAAGGGACTTCTTCCCTACTCCCCACTCCCAGCCTACGCAAATAATTTCAGAAATCAAATCGGATTGCTATACATAAAGTAATGAGGGAAAAATAACCAATGCCCAATACCCAATTAATAATTAATATTCTTTCCACCCATGCATAGCAGCTATGCCTTTAGTAGCCCATTCGATTACAATTGGAGGAGCTTCTGATATCAAAATGCTAGGATAAACTGCTGCACCCCAGTCGGGATGCACTAGCACACGACAACGATTTTTAATCACTGGATAATTGAGTAAAGCTTTAACAACAGCTGTGTCGTCGTGGGGAATTGCTCCGGGATTGGACAATAAAGGATAACCTGTACGAGGATCGATCAGGTCTGTTAGATAGCCGCGATCGCGCAGATTAAATGCTAGATCACAGCCAAACCTCATAAATTTTTCTCGCAAGCGTTCTTTTTCTGCCTCTATTTGGATCGTCCTTTCCACTAGTTGATAACGCGATTGCTGTAAGACAATCACTACCCGTAAAAATGGCTGTCGTTTCCAATCTGGTAATATCCGTTCGCAGTTGGCACAGATATATTGACTGGGGGGATGAATTGAAATTTGAACCGCTTGTCCCGTTTCGCCAACTAAATTAATAGGACAGCCTTGCTCCGAAGTGTAAACTGGGGGATAGTTCACTAAATTTATTCGGTTTATGCAAGTTTGTTAATTTAATCTCCGGTATAGATGATAGCTCTTAAGAGTTCATAAAAATCATCAATTTTCTATAAAATATTACTTTTAGTAGAAGCTATTGTTAATAATTCGGTAATCTTAATCCAATTTTTATACTTTATTAACCTGTTTTCATGGTGTATGGTGCGATCGGCATTGGCATTCGCCCAGCGTGTAGTAGACAAGCGATGCCTACGGTGGGCTACGCCTACGCTCCTAAAATATACCAATCAAAATCCCAAAGAATATCTACTTTTCATAGCACCAAATTAATTGAGTTTTAAAGAATTAACTGGCACTTCATCCCAAGAATCGACTGTCCGCAATCGCGCTACCCAACCTGCTGCCTTTTGGATCTCGGTCAAATTATTCTCAAAGGAATTATGACAATCGTTGGCTTGAGATTCATTACAACAGGCAATACAGGCGTGAATCATCCCAGACGGATCAATTTGCTCATTTACCCAAATAGTCATAGAGTATTACCTCAAAAATTTTAGCGAAAAAAGCTATTTGTTATTTTAGAACACTATTAGGATTGAAAATTAACAGCAAAATAGGTAAAAAGTATCTGGTTTATTTCATAAGCGCATAGGATTTATCTTCTCTTTTATGGCGGCGGTAGATTAATTCTATCTGTCCACCATATTCTAATACGGTTCGATTAAGGCTAAAACTCTTTGTAAAAGTCAATTTTTTTAACAAACCGCCAATTCGGTCGCCATTAATTGCGTAGGCGTAGCCCGTCGTAGACATCGCATCCGTATTACTTGTAAATGCAATCCTGATCTTAGCTCGCTGGGGCAAACGCGATCGCAGTATACACAGACCAGTTATCAGTGAGTCTCGCCTATGTGGGGATTTTCTGTGTATTGTTAGCTGCGTAGGCGTAGCCCGCCGTAGGCATCGCCTCTAGGATACCAAATCGCCTCTGTAGAATTTAATCAGATTGACTGTGTTATTTGTTGCTATCAGTCTTGTAGTATAACGTTGGATAAAAGTAATAGAACCTCAGACCAAAGCAGATTAATTAAATATCTAAAAATTTGACAACCTTATCAAAAGATTGTTCATTGCAATATAATCTTTAACTTAACTTAAATTTTATTATACAAAGATTTTAGCTCATCATCTAAAAAATCTACAAGTTTTATAAATATATCAAAACATTTTTCATTGGCCTTATAAGTCAATTCACATAGAATTTTAAATGTAAGTAGCACTGATAAAAAATTGGTTATCTAAACTTTAAAAGATAACCAAGTAACCTAACAGTTACTAACTAGTTTGCTAACAAAAAAACAACAAGAAAGTCATGTAGCAGACTTAACCTTGTCTATTTAATATTGCTACGCTAGCAAACTTTTTATCCTGATAAATAGGAGAATTAATTCCGATGGCAGATTCGATTGATAGTGGTAGCAATACTGCTCGGTTAAGGAAAATAAAGAGTAAAACAAAGAGAAAAGTGTTCGCGTATAGTTTCCGAGAACTAAAATTGAGAGACTTACTTTTTCTCTTTGAGGCTGTCGTATAAGTCAACCCAGTTTTGTCGAAGAGAA
>NZ_JBGTFY010000396.1:0-3489 GCF_041747015.1 Nostoc sp. | reverse complement strand
ATCGCAGCGTTATTCTGATATTCATTTGATACACGCTCCAGACTTTCTTGTGCTTCTTGGGTACAACCCTGTAACAACAGTTGTTCTGTCAAAATCAGGCGTAGATAATCTGAGCAATGTTTTTCACTGTTAGAGCATTCTTCTTCTAGCAGCGTCAACGCATCTTCAGAAGCAGATAATTTTAAGGCTGAATTGAAGAGGATACTTGATATGCCACTTTCATATAATTCTTGTGGAAGGGTCTTAAACCAATCTGCATCAAATGGATGATTGTATATCTGCTCAAAAATATTTTCTATTACTATTTTTTCTTCACTATCAGCGTACTTCTGATAATCTTCAATTTGCTGATTAATAAAACTAAGGTCTTGACGATAAATACCAATGCGGATTTCTCTGATACACTGGCGTAAGCTGTAAAATATCCGAGAATCTCTGTTCCAGTGAGTACGTATTGGTAGCTTCTCCTCTACTGCTGTAACGAGTATTTCAAACTGTCCGGTTTGTACAGCATGGCGAGTAGCAATTTCTGTGAGTAACGGATGACATTCAGCACCTTGCCTGTTTTCCTGTATTAACAAGCCTGCTTTTAACAATTTATCAATTTGGGAACTGAGGGTTTTAGTAACCCAAGGTTTATTCTTTTCATCTAAAGCGCTAGTCTTACTAAGACAACTTACAAATGAATTTTTGTCTATCGGTGCATAAATTACCGAAAACAACTGAATAATTTTTTGTATGGAAGGATGTAAATCGAAATATTTCCTTGCGATTAGTGCTTGTTGGATTGTCGAATTCGGCTCCAAAGTAGTCATATTATTTATTCAGTTCTTTGAATAATTCCATTAATTTACGTTTCCGTCCATGAGCCGCTTCTAGTTGTGAGCGATAAGCAGACCATTCAGCTTTTTGTCCAAGTTGCACATACGCAGCTTTTGCTTTTTTTTAGCCAATTAACCGCAGCATCATAACGATCAGCTTTTCCTTGTTCCATAATTGGTTCTGCCCGTCTCTTAGCGTTACCAATTACCCAATCTTCACGATGGGAAACTGCTGCATCCATAACTTGATGAACCAATTCTGAAGCATAGTAAGTGTCTCTTTCTACTGTTTTAATTGCATCATCAATTAATCCTTCGTGGAGGAAAATATCGACTTGAGCTTCTCTTATTCTCCAATCTGGCTGATTTTGCAGTGTTTGCAGTAAATCCTGTTTGAGCGTCAACCAAGTTTCTCCTGCATAGTCTTGAATCTTACCATAGTCTCGAAACGCAAGAAGCTCAAGGATGGAAGGGGTTACGCCTGAAGTTGCGGCGTGATACTGGAGTTTGAAGACGCTTGCCCTCAAAAGTTTGCTCAACTGCTGACAGATGCGCCCCAGTGGAATGAATGGATGGCGTGATTTATTGGGAACAGATCGCGATCGCTAACCCTGTCAGTTCCTCCCAAGCAAAAGGAACTAACTCTTATCCAGCATCCAAGGATTATTAACTATGGGGGCTGTCTTTGAGCCTCACTAAAATTCTAGTCCTACATCAACGTCAGATAGCATATCGAGAACTCGTATCGGTACATAGTGTAAACATTCTATTCAGGCATTGTATCCCCTCAATCTTGCGGGGTAGAAAATTATTCTGGCATCCACGAACCACCAAATAGATTAGAAGAAGATTTCTCCTGAATAATGGTTGCTAAAGACGGAATATTTCCAATTCGAGAAATCCGGTCACGCATATATTCAAAAAAGCTGATACCCAATTTACGGGTAGTGTCAACAAGGGACATAAAAATATCCCACGCTTTTGTACCTTGTGGAGTTTGAGTAGCATAGCTAATATTGCGTCGCTGCACCATAGTCCTAGCAGCCAACTCGGCAGGATTGTTGTGCAATGGCAATTCGGGATGCTCCAAAACAATAAGCAGCTGTTGGGCTTTAGCAGCAGTTAATCGTTTTCGCGAATCCTTATGCTCGTAACCAGTTTTTTCGGTAAAAAGCGTCCAAAATTCAAGTCTGAGTTCGTGAACCTTTTCTTGGTTTGGTGAGTCTCGATAAGCAAGTAGTCTTCGGTAATAGATCCAGAATTTCTCCAAAAAGTCATCTAAAATGTGCCGGTGGCAAGCAACAAATGGACTTAACTTTTTATAATGTCTACCTTCATGTATCCAACAAAGAGCCAAATCATTGGTAATTAACTTGAACTGTGGAGCATCGTCACATAGTAAGGTTTTGATTACAGGAGTATTCGATTGCTGATGATAAAAAGCAATCGCTGCGGCTTCGTGGATACGGGTACGATGTTGAGAGCCTAATTTAATGGGAGCATCCACTTTTGGCGGAAACACCCTATCAAACAGCAAGTAACCCATTGAGATAAGCGCAACGAACAGAGAGGATGTGATTGACACTGGCAACATTCCACTGTGCGCCAGAAATTTTCATCCTTAAACCAATTTGTTTAATTGCAGACTCAACTGCGCCAGAACCGATAGAACATAGTTGTTCAGCCTGATAATAGCTGTAGTTAACAATGCGAGAGAGATGTTTATCCAGATAAGCGATGAAATTTTTAGCTTGTTTGCCTCGGCAATGATTAAATAAAGTCTTAGCTTCTTCTGTCTGACCTTTCCACAATAAAGTTTCGGCGGCTTTGAGTCGCTTTAAAGAACCACCAACTTTATAAAGATTTTCTTTCAGGTGATACCAATCCAAAATTTCACAGCGAGAAAACTGGTCTTGTCCAAATTCTCTTACCAGATTCCACACCCCATCATGACCATCTCCCAAGCAAACAAGGGGGTCTACTAACTGTTGGCTATTGACATAATCAATTAATGATTGGTTGTCATCAAAAAATGCACCATAGTAAATCCCTTGTAGACGCACAGTTTTATAGTCTCGCCAGTGACAACCTGCTTGTGGTTTACCTCGCAGTCTGACTTTTCCTCCGTCTACACTTACTTCAGAAACGGCTTGCAATGCTACGGGTAGTTGAAAATCTTGTGACAAAACTAATTTTTGTTGCGTTGAGTGACCAACTTTTACTCCTGTTAATGCCTCTATTTCTACTTCTGCATTCTGGTAGGAAATATTCGCTGATAGTCTCAAACAACACTTTTCCAGTAATGGACTTAACCTAATTCTTGGCTTTAAACCCAGTCTCTCTAACTGTTTGGATTTTAATTTCAGTTCTCCAACTAGGCTTTTAATCTTCCTAGTTTTACCTACTTTTGTACCTGTTTTTTGTTCAACAAAAAAAGGGCTATTTCTGGACTTACATATTCGAGTATTTGACTACGAACTTTTTTTTCTATGCTTTCTAGGTCTGTTAACTGACTCTTATCTGCTTCTTCATACAGTAATGTTGCCAGTTCCGTTACACAGGCTTGGATTCGTTCTTGTCTATCTTGGCTCATGGTAGTTGATGCGCTCTTTTTATTTCCTCTTATATTCTTCCATATTTTGTATATCTTCCAAAAGTGGATGCTCCC
>NZ_JBGTFY010000395.1:0-15691 GCF_041747015.1 Nostoc sp. | reverse complement strand
TAGCTTAAAACAGGAGAATCGGGGCTTGGTAATCGATCGCCTAAAACAGGACTTAAAAAACGACCTGATTGCTGGTTTGTTGGTAGTAATTCCCCTAGCAACCACTATCTGGCTGACAATTACCATTGCTACTTGGGTAATTAACTTCCTCACCCAAATTCCCAAACAACTTAATCCTTTTGATGGGTTAAACCCAATTTTAGTAAATATACTGAATCTTATAGTAGGATTAGCTGTACCACTACTAAGTATACTGTTGATGGGTTTGATGGCTCGGAATATTGCTGGGCGCTGGTTGCTAGATTTTGGTGAGCGGTTTTTACAGGCGATTCCTTTAGCTGGACAAGTATATAAAACCCTCAAGCAGCTTTTAGAAACAATATTAAAAGATTCCAATGGCAAGTTTCGCCGGGTAATTTTGTTAGAGTATCCCCGCCGAGGAATTTGGGCGATCGCCTTTGTCACTAGTGCGATTAGCAGTGATATCCAGGCCCAGATGCCTCGTCCCGTGCTGAGTGTTTTTATCCCCACCACCCCAAATCCGACTACCGGATGGTACGCAGTCGTCCCTGAAGACGAGGTGGTGAACCTCTCCATGTCGATTGAAGACGCCTTTAAAATAGTTGTGTCAGGTGGTATTGTCGCCCCCAATATGCCGTTGATTTCCCCCAAAGATGTCACGTTGGAAGTCAAACACGACGAAATCAAGCAGCAGGTTAGTCCCCTTGAAGAAACTTAAAATCAATCCGGCAAAGTCACAAGCAAATGCGTAATGTTGTTGTTTGACTGTGCCAAAATTGATAAACTTGCAAGTCTGTCCCGCCTAGTTAATCAGTTCTCGCACAATCACCCCTCAGTTTTATGCAACCTCGTAAACCCCAGCAAATTGCTCGTGAATTGGCGCTTTTGAGCATTAGCCAATTGCCAGTCAACCCAAAGAAATTGGATAAATTGCAAGACGATCAACTAGTATCGAAGTTGGTATTAGGAGCAGTACGCACCCTGACTTTAGAAGTGCAAGATACTCTCAATAATGCCGCAGGTGAACTACAACGCAGTAACGATCGCCTCTTAAGTAGCCAAACTCGCGCCTCCGACCTCGATACTGCTAGAACAATGCTTCAAGAGGCGATCGTCTGCACCCAGACAGCAATCAATCAGTTGGGTACCGCAGTTGATTTCCCGGAATTGATTCAGTTAGCGAATCAGGACAAGGGAGTTCGCAATTACGCTAAAGAGCTTGTGATTACAGTCAATGAACATCGTGATGTTATAGATAAACTTATTTCTACTGCCTTAGTAGATTGGCAAGTAAATCGCCTCGCCCAAATTGACCACGATATCCTCCAAATTGCTGTGGCAGAAATGGAGTTCTTAGGAGTTCCCAACAGCATCGCCATCAACGAAGCAGTGGAACTAGCCAAACGCTACAGTGGAGACGAAGGTCATCGGTTTATTAACGGTGTTCTGCGTCGAGTCACAGAGCAGAAAAAAACCGCATAATACAGACGGGTAATTCGTAATTTCTATATTGCCGTGGAGAGAAGTATTAGGCGAATAGAATTCGCTACTACACAAAACTTAGTTCACCTCCGTGGACTAAGAGCAAACCCTTGGTTTTTTGACCTGCGGAGGCAGGTTTTGTCAAGTGAAAAGTTAAATTAAACTCATAACTCATAACTTATAATTCGCATAACAACTAATACTGCTGCAATGGTTTTTAATTGGTTCCGTCGTCAACATAACGATTCCTCTAACACCCCCTCTGATCAGAAGCAGGAAGAAACGCCTTCTGCACAAGAACCCCAAGCAGAGCCAGCCGAAACCTTAACACCAACTGCTGAAACTACACCAGATTTGTTGGCGTTTGCTAAAGCTGCATATAAAAATATCCAGCAAAAACAACAATCCCAGGTAGTAGAAACCCTGCCTGATTCAACAGAATTATCAGCACAAGCGGAAATCATCGAACCAAAACTAACTGAGGAATCTGCCAGTACAATCTTAGAAACAGCACAGTTAGAAGTTACTCAAGTAGCTACTGAGGAAGAAATTAAAGAAGATTCCTCAATAGCAGCAATTGCTGAAGAGCCAGATGTCTCCAGTCCCGTACTAAGCGCAAGTGAAGCTGAACTAATACCTACAGCTACACCAGAGGCAACACAGCCAACAGCACCAGCCAGCTTATCTTTCTTAGAACGGGCGGCGGCAGAACGGCAAACAAAGCTGGAACAACTAATAGCCACCGCCATTGAAGTCCCAGAACCGGAGGTAGTACAGCCAGTAGCTACAACCTCAGATACAGGAGTGGTATTTGATGATGGGTTTGTCTGGTCGGCGAAAGTCCTAGCGGCTCAAGGTAGAAGTCCAGAAGACGTTTCTATTGAAGAAATTACCTGGCTGAAAAAGCTCCGGCAAGGGTTAGACAAAACTCGCCGTAGCATCCTCAACCAACTAAAGGCGATCGTTGGTCAAGGACCGCTTAACCAAGCTGCGGTGACAGAAATTGAGGCATTGCTCCTGCAAGCTGATGTGGGTGTACAGGCGACAGACTTTATTATCAATGCCTTACAGAAAAAACTTCGAGAAGAAGTTACCGCACCAGAAGAAGCGATCGCTTACCTGAAAAAAATCCTCCGGGATATGCTAGATGCGCCAAGCAAAGCATCTCACAAAACTAGTTTTACTCCAGAAAAAGAAACCTTGAACATTTGGTTAATTACTGGCGTGAATGGTGCCGGTAAAACCACTACCATCGGCAAAATTGCCCATCTGGGACAAAAATCTGGTTATAAATGCTTGATTGGGGCAGCAGACACATTCCGCGCCGCCGCTGTGGAACAGGTGAAGGTTTGGGGTAGTAGAAGTGGTGTAGAAGTAATTGCCAATCCTGGGAAGAATACAGATCCGGCGGCAGTTGTATTTGATGCGATCGCTGCCGCCCAAGCGCGTCAAACAGAATTACTTCTAGTAGATACTGCTGGGCGACTGCAAAACAAGAAAAATTTAATGGACGAACTCGGTAAAATCCGGCGAATTATCGCCAAAAAAGCCCCAAATGCTAAAGTAGAATCGTTATTGGTTCTGGATGCCACTTTAGGTCAAAATGGACTGCGGCAAGCTGAGGTTTTCTCTCAAGCTGCCCAACTGAGTGGCGTTGTCTTAACCAAGCTAGATGGCACTGCCAAAGGCGGCGTTGCCCTTGCTGTTGTGCAGCAGCTAGGTTTACCGATTCGCTTTATTGGTGCTGGTGAAGGAATTGAAGACCTACGCCCCTTTTCCAGCTATGAATTTGTCGAAGCGCTCTTAAGTGGCTAGTACGGCTGTGCGAAATTCGGAATTCCCATACCGCAAGCGTTATATTGATTTGCAATGGTTGGTTTATTTCCGCTGTTGTACTAAGTAGGTGGGCGTGAATAATTAAAGATTTGTAGTAAAGGTTGAAGCCTTTACTAAAAGCAAGTAAAAATATCCTAGCCCTAGCGAGTAAAAATCGCTACTCGCCCAATACTTTTCAAACACTTTTATCCCGTTTCAATCGGTTGAATTTTTGCATCTTTCTTCAGCAACTCAAAATTCGTAAGATGAGAAATTAAAAATGGAAAAGCTCAATTTTGGCGATTATCGCGGCAATTATGGTATACAAATTAAATATTTACAGACTTAATTTACAAATTCTCAGATTTGGGAATGAGTGCAAGTCTGTTTTTTACCAAACCCAAGCTCGATTTGAGCGCTTCTAGAGGTTTTCACTCAAAAGAATTTTAGTTTCCTAGTTGCCTCTGGCCAAAGAGTCACTCTAAAAACGTCATGAATTATTCTTTTAATAAAGTATTTTTATGAATTTAGAGATATGCTTTGGGAATTAAGTTACGAAAAAATCAAAAGCTTTCTGAACTATTACCGAAACTAGTGATTTTTACGGGTTAGGTTTTGATGAGAAATACATGATTGGAAATTCTTAATATTCAATCAGAAATGCAATAAGCAAATAAAATACTTATAAAATTTCCTTGTTACGTCTTTATACTCTTGCTAAAGTGACAAGTCTTGTCTAATTATGGTTTAGCAATGCCAAAGCCAAAAGACTATAAGTAATCTGAAATCTGCCAATATAAAATGCAATAATACCTGTGCCTGTGTCTCAACTGCCCTCTCAACCCATTGACAACAATAGTAGTGCTGCAACGGATGTTACTCCAGTCGTGGCGCTGAAAGAACTCGTAGCAAGGTTGCACCGGGAACAGAATAAAATTCAAGATTTGCTAAGTTCTTTAGGATTTGCCCTCAGAAGCTTCAATAATTTGAATCAGTTTTTGGAACTGATTCCGCTGATGGCAACGAGAGTAACAGACGCAGATGGCAGCGCCCTGTTTCTCTACAAACCTAATGGTCAAGTCAGGTTAGAGCAGCTACATTGGCAAGATAGTCGTCAGCGAAAGAATATCCGCAAAGCGCTAGAAATAGCCAGCAGTCAAATCACGCTTATGCCCAATACTGCGCCTTTAGCAAATGCTACGGGGATTTTGGATGACCAGATGCATCGCTATTTGGGGCCAGATGTGCAAATCTTTGGTACGGCGATTCTGGTGAAGCATACAGAACGGGGATGGCTATATGTCTTGAGCCGCGATCCAGAATATAGTTGGACAGAAACTAGGCAAAAATTAGTTAGGTTAGTGGCAGACCAAACAGCAGTAGCGATCGAAAACGATGAACTAGCCGTAGAACTAAGAAAAAAAGAACGCCTAGACCAAGAACTAGAAATTGGCGCAGAAATTCAACGGCGACTTCTACCACGTCAATGCCCCACAATCCCTGGTGCAGTCCTCGCAGCACGCTGTAAACCTGCTAATAGGGTCGGCGGAGACTACTACGACTTTATCGCCACTAATCACAATCAGATTCAGATTCAGCCAAACACCAAAGATAGTGTAGAAACTGGTTGTTGGGGTTTGGTTATTGGGGATGTTATGGGCAAAGGTGTGCCCGCTGCGCTGATTATGACGATGATGCGGGGAATGCTACGGGGAGAAGTGCTACATAGTAATTCCCCAGCCAGAATTCTGCAAAACTTAAATCGAGTTATGTATGCGGATTTGGAAAATTCCCACCGCTTTGTAACAGTATTTTACTCAGAATATAATCCCCATAACCGAATTTTATCTTATAGCAATGCAGCACACAATCCTCCTTTGTGGTGGCATGCAGCTACGAAAACTGTTAGCCGTTTAGATACTCTAGGAATGTTAATCGGTTTGGATGCTAACAGCCTATATGAAGATGCCCAGGTACAGTTGGAGCCTGGGGATACAATTATTTACTATACAGATGGATTGACCGATGCCGCTGCCGCTAGTGGCGATCGCTTTGACGAAGATAACTTTGTCACTAGCTTTAATACGGCTTGTAAGTACTGCAATGGGCCACAGGAGATTGTGGATTATCTTTTTGACCAAGTTCAGCAATTCATTGGTTCTGATAAGCAAAACACTGATGACATGACTCTAGTTGTGATGCAAATTCTCTAGTAATTCTACTGGCGATTAGCTTTTTGTTGGGGAATAATTTCCGTTACTACTCTACCGCTAGAACTACCACCTTTGACAACAATGTTTTCTGTTTGCAAATTACCAACGGCTGTCTCACCCGCAAAATTTAATGGGGGGTCAAGTTGCCGATAAACTACATTTCCCTGAGCTTCAACTAACTTATTGTCTAGATACCAAGTTAGTGTATTGGATCTCAGAGACTGGCGACGCTGCCCAACAGCGTTGACGTTACCTGTTAAATAAACCGTTTTTTGCGGTATTTTCATTTCACCTTGATTAGCTGTCACAGTGACATTTTCGACACGCTGGAATATGCGTGTAGGCGAGTTTGTTGTGACAGTTTCGGTATTCATGTTCCAAGTCATAGAATTACTCGCTATTTGCAGTGGTGGGTCTAGTAATTCTAGTTGAGCATTTTTTTGGATAGTGGCAATTTTCGTTTTTAAGTTGACTTCGGCAGCATTTCCCTTGCCCCGATCGCTAATTTTATTATTTTTGTAGCGATCAATTTGGATGGGGCGATCGCCAATCAGTTTTTCCTCTTTGATTTTCCAGATTAAATGCTCAGTTCGCACTTGCAACTGGGGATCAGCCGAATTTGCTATTACCCCTCCAGAAAATTCTATGCGCTGTTCGCGGGTTTTGACTCGCGCTTCTTGCGCCACTGCTTGTAGTTGTTTATGACTACCGTTGATTTGGTTGCGGACAATCAACAAATCTTCTTGGGGACGCCATTCTAATTCATTACCTTGCAATACAATCCCATTACTAGGATCTGTGGCAAATATCTTACCTTTAAGAAACAACTGCTTTCCATCTTGTTCAATGTCTGCTACATCTGCCTTGATTTGGTAAACCACTTTGCCATCTTGGTACAGTTCACCATAAGGACTTTCAGCTTGACCAATTTGTTTTTCTTTGGTGTATTTTGCGGTTTTAGCTCGGACTTTCCAAATCGGTTTTCCCATTTCATCTGCTTGTTCTAGGGTGACATCAAAGAAAGTCAAATCGCTATCTTGGTTAGATGAACCCGCAGCATTTTGTTGAGAAGCTGGGGGGGATTTGCCCCCGCAAGCAACTAAACCAATTACCAAGAAAAAGGTCAAAGGCAGATAATACCAATTTGTTCTAGGTTGTAAAGAACTCAAAGATGGAAATAAACACAAGTGGGGGAAATTTATTTGACTTTCCCCCTTAATTCTTGAGAACCTTCTTTGATTCTTTCTGCCTTGATGCTGCTTCATTATTCTTGGATTTCTAAGTGCCCATCACCATTTCTAGTGTCTTCCAAAAAACCGATCCCAGATAATGGACGGTATGGATAGCTTTGGCGAGGGGTTTTTTGAATATCCTCTTTGATGGCTTCTAAATCAATGTAGCGATCGCTTACATTAATTAAGCTGTCGCTGGTCATCGAACGCAAACTCACCACTTCTACCCGCACGCCGCGATAGCTCACCGAATTTACCGCATAAGCCAAATCACCATCACCGCTAACCAAAACTGCGGTATCATAAGAATCTACTAACGCCATCATGTCTACTGCTATTTCTACATCCAAATTAGCTTTTTTGGAGCCATCTGGTAGCTGTACCAAATCCTTCGCAATGACTCGATAGCCATTGCGACGCATCCACAGCAAAAACCCCTGTTGCTTCTCGTTTGTCCGATCTACACCAGTGTAAAAAAAAGAACGCAGTAGTCTAGAACCTCCAGTTAATCGAAATAACAACTTCGTGTAATCGATTTCAATCCCTAGTTGCAGTGCGGCGTAAAATAGATTTGATCCATCAATAAATATGGCGACTCTGCCCCGATTCTCTAAAACTTGTTCTGGCGTAAATATTGAATCGTTTTCCAAATTATTCAACATCATTGTCATACCTCAATTTTTATCCTTGTTATTTTTGATACAAATTACCAACTTTTAGATTCTAGTCACAGCGGCTTATGATAATGTTCCGGGACTAATTAAAGTAAGCCCCGATAAATTTTTACCAGAGAATAAGAAATTGCACAAAATCAGAGTTCGATTCAGGACTAATCGTTTTTTAGAGGTTCTATTCGCTTAAAAATCGGTTGGGGTGTACCCAATTGTTGTTTACTAGATAGTATCCCCCAAGTCGCATGGATGGCAAAAGGAGCGATCGCTGAAGTTTGTATTTGATCGTTAAAGTTTATGTCAAAGCCAAGCTGCTGATAAATATCGCTACTGATGTTCGGGATAATCGGAGATAGCAGATAAGCTGCGAGTCTCACTGATTCTAGAACTGCGTAGAGAACTTTTTCCACCGATTCCTGCTGTCCCTGTTTATATAATGACCAAGGAGCTTGTTCATCAATAAATTTATTACTGGCTTGCACCAGCGAAAGGATCACCTCGCAGGCTTGATTGAAAGCTAGCTCTTGGTATGCTTGGTTTACCTGTTCCCCTAGAGGTAAACCAATTGCTTTCAAAGGATTTTCGTCAGGAATTCCTTCATTGCCGATTGATGGTACATTATTCTCAGCACAGTATTTCTTCACCATGTTCAAGGTACGATTAAGCAAATTACCTAAATCGTTTGCCAAATCTGCGTTCAGAACATTAATGAACCTAACCTCATTAAAATCTCCATCCTTGCCAAATTCGATTTCCTTAAGGAAGTAATAACGAACGGCATCACTACCATAGCGCTGAACTAAGGCTACCGGATCAAGGGTGTTACCCACACTTTTACCCATCTTCAGACCATCTTTAGTCAAAAAGCCATGCCCAAATACTCGCTCTGGCAAGGGTAAACCAGCCGACAACAGCATTGCTGGCCAGTAAATTGCATGGAAGCGCAGAATATCTTTACCTATTAGATGCAAGTTAATCGGCCACCATGTTGCTAAGGCATTTGCTAAAGTCGGTTCTGCATCTGGTTCTAGCAATGCCGTTACATAAGCGAGCAGGGCATCAAACCAGACATAAAGGGTGTGCTTGGGATCAACTGGTACTGGAAAACCCCAATCTACATTTACCCGTGAAATTGAAAAGTCTTGTAGTCCTTGATTAACAAAGCTAATAACTTCGTTACGCCGACTTTCTGGTTGAATAAAATCTGGTCTAGATTGGTAAAATTCTGTTAGCTTAGTTTGGTATTTGGATAAGCGGAAAAAGTAGTTTTGCTCGTCTCGCCACTCGACTTCTTTGTTAGTGTGAATCGGGCAACGGTTTCCTTCTAGCAGTTCCCGTTCTTCTTTGAATTCTTCACAGGATACGCAGTACCAGCCTTTTTGTTGCCCTTGGTAGATATCACCAGATTCCCATACTCGCTCAAAGAACTCTTTAACGATCGCTTCATGACGAGGTGCAGTAGTCCGACTAAAGCGATCGTATTGAATGTCTAGTAACTGCCACAAACTCACGAAACTAGGGACAATTTCATCGCAAAAATCTTGTGGTGCTTTCCCTAAACTTTCTGCCGAGCGCTGAATTTTTTGCCCATGTTCATCTGTACCTGTAATCAACAATACTTGATGCCCCAGCAACCTGTGAAATCGCGCTACTACATCTGCTGCGATCGTCGTATAAGCACTGCCTATATGGGGGACATCATTTACATAATATAGCGGTGTTGTCAGTGCAAAGGTCTTTTCTATTTTATTCACTAGATTTATACAGAATAAAAATCAACTTATTAAAACGTTTTACATCTTAACTTTTATGCCAAAACCATGTAATTATACAATATTAATACCATTTTTTTCAATAACATCTTAATATTAGCAAATTTATCAGGTTAACAATTGTTTTAGAATAATAGGCATCAATTAAGCTCATTCCTGCTTAAAAAGGAAAATTAACTATTAATAACTTTTTTAAATACTACGTTTTATGTGATTTAAAACACAGAATGTTGTTCAAAAGTAAGCATATCAATACCAAAACGTTGACGGAAATATCACTTTGCCATTCTCCACCAATAAATCCCTTGTCTGCCAAGATGTGACAGCCACGAAGCAGTGTAATAGGACTTACGCAAAACTACACGCGGTAAGGGCAATACCCTGCGGGAAGCTAAAGCTACATGAATTACCCCTACCCAAAAATAAGGGTTTTGGCTATTGTTTGCGTAAATCCTGTCAACTTCTAACAAAAGAAAGAGTTTGAGGCTGATTAAGTCTGTAATCATGAATGCGGACAGGTGTTAACGTGCTTAATAAATGATATGCCGCAATATTTTGGAAAACTACCCACTACTAACCAACCTTGGACAACTGTTAGCAATATCAAAGCTGTAACTTGGGATCATAAGGCGATCAATTTTGACTGCGGCGACTCACGCCTCACCATCAGCGTACTTGCTCCCAATTTAATCCGCGTCCGTTTTGCACCAACTGGAGAATTTATACCGCGCCGCTCTTGGGCTGTGACGCTGGATGATGCAGAATGGGCAACAACACCTTTTACAGTACAAGAAACTGAAGCAAAGGTAGAAATTGAAACAGCACAGATTCGTGTGTGCGTTCGCCGAGAAAAGTGTCGCATTACCTGTTTCGATAAAGCTAATCGTCCGTTTGCCGAAGATGCAGAGATGGGTATGGGTTGGCGAATGGGTGCAGTTGCAGGCTGGAAGCAAATTGCCACTGATGAACATTTCTATGGTTTTGGTGAACGCACAGGTTGGCTCGATAAACTCAGCGAGGTAAAAACTAATTGGACATTTGATGCCTTAGATTATGATACACTTACTGATGAAATGTACCAAGCCATACCGTTTTTCATGGCTCTGCGTCCAGATGTGGGATATGGCATCTTTTTTAACACCACTTTTTGGAGTCAGTTCGATATCGGTGCTGAACAACCAGGTATCTGGAAAATGGAGACTCGCGGCGATGAATTGGATTATTACATGATCTACGGCCCCGAACCTGCCCAAATCCTGGAGACTTACACTCAGCTAACTGGGAGAATGCCATTACCGCCGAAATGGGCGCTTGGCTATCATCAATGTCGCTGGAGTTACGATTCCGAAACCGTTGTGCGGGAACTGGCGCAAGAATTTCGTCAGCGCCGCATTCCCTGCGATGTTATTCACTTGGATATTGACTATATGCGGGGTTATCGGGTGTTTACTTGGAGTCCTCAACGCTTCCCCAATCCGGCAAAACTCATTGATGATTTAGCCCAAAATGGTTTTAAAACAGTTACAATCATTGATCCTGGTGTGAAGTATGAACCAGAAGGAAATTATCAGGTTTTTGACCAAGGAATAGAAAACGACTATTTTGTGCGTAAAGCTAATGGCGAGTTGTTCCACGGCTACGTTTGGCCTGATAAAGCTGTTTTTCCTGATTTTTTACGTCCTGATGTGAGTAATTGGTGGGCTGATTTACACAAAAGCTTAACTGATATTGGGGTGGCAGGAATTTGGAATGATATGAATGAACCTGCTATAAACGATCGCCCTTTCAGCGATAATGGTAACAAAATTTGGTTTCCCCTAGATGCACCGCAGGGGGAAGATGAGGGGAATGTCCCGGTGTCTTCTTCTACTCATGCAGAAGTGCATAACTTGTATGGGTTGATGATGGCTAAAGCTTGTTATGAAGGGTTGCAACGGCATCGAGGCGCAGAGCGATCGTTTGTGTTAACGCGATCGGGTTATGCTGGTGTGCAGCGTTGGTCTTCTGTGTGGATGGGGGATAACCAATCGTTGTGGGAGCATTTAGAAATGTCTCTGCCGATGCTTTGCAATATGGGGCTTTCGGGTGTGGCGTTTGTGGGTTGCGACATTGGCGGGTTTGCTGGTAATGCCACAGCTGAATTATTTGCTCGGTGGATGCAGGTAGGAATGCTGTACCCATTGATGCGCGGACACTCGGCAATGTCTACTGCTCGTCATGAACCTTGGGTATTTGGCGATCGCGTTGAAAATATCTGTCGAGAATATATCAATCTACGTTATCAACTACTGCCCTACATTTACAGTCTTTTCTGGGAAGCGGCAACAACTGGCGCACCAATTTTAAGACCATTATTATACCATTTCCCCAACGATCCGAAAACCTACACTCTTTACGATCAAGTATTGTTAGGTGCGTCGCTGATGGCTGCACCAATATACCGCCCTGGAGTTGAACATCGATCTGTCTATTTACCCGCAGGCACTTGGTATGATTGGTGGAGTGGCGATCGCTATGAAGGACCGATTCACATTCTGGCTCATGCAGCATTGGAAAAAATGCCCCTGTATGTCCGTGGTGGTGCGATCATTCCCATGCAGCCTGTCAGGCAATACGTTGATGAAACTCCACTCGACGAGATCCGATTACGGATTTGGCCTGGTAATAATGAATATCAGCTATTTGAAGATGATGGACACACAAACGAGTATCAAGATAAAAACTTTTCACTCACAAATATCAGCCTATTTACAGACGCTAACCAAACAGTAGTAGAAATTGGAGCAAGAGTTGGGGAATGGACACCTCTAGTGCGTGAAGTGATTGTGGAAGTTGTTGGTGTTGGAGAGCAACGTTTCCAAGACGATGGTAAGCGACATACTCTCCAATTTTGAAATATTCACCCAAAAACCCTTGTAGAGACGTAGCAGTGCTACGTCTCTACATTGTTATATCGCAATACGGTTCAGTTAAGGAACGAAACCCAACAAAGGCTTGAAAACGTTGGGTTGAGGAACGAAACCCAACCTACAAAATTTAATTTTTTGGGCTTAACCCAAGCGTATCGTTTTATATCGGCGATCGCATTTGCTATTTCAGCGACGTTCACCTTACGGGAAGGCTGACGCCAACGCAATGACCAATTATCGCTGCATAAGTCCTGGTTAATTTATTTTTTTCTATTCCCCAAAGGTGGCTTTTTGAAGCATTATTACTTCTTACGCTAAATTGTGCAAAAAAAAATATGTATAAAGATAGATGAAAGGCAAGTAAATGGGTAGCGTAAAATACAAGGAGTAGAAATGATTAAACCGTAAGAAATACGGAAGTTTACTACGTTAGATAGATGCGGTTAGAAAACACTCCATGTCAAATGTTAACCGCTTGCAACTGCAAGATATATTTAAAATTCCTGCAAATTCATTTGTGGCAAAAGTCGCAAGTGCGATCGCTGTTTTTGTTGGTAGCTTGGTACTAATGCTGATTGCCGCGATCGCAGTACCTTTTATATTAGGATGGATAATTGTTGAAGGTCAACGGGCAGGACAATACGATTTAGCGTTTGCAGTATCGGTGTTGGCGATCGTCATAATTGTAATTTTTACTGTTTTGATTTGGCAAAGTGCGGCGGTTATTGAACGCCTTAGCGATGAACGCGACTGCGCTCAAGAAGCACTGAGAACCTACGAAACAGATCAGCCAATTGCCTTAGCAACTGTGATTTGCAACATCACTGAGCAAGAGCAAGCCAAGGAAAAAATATTACAACTAAACAAGGATCTACAGCGCCGCATTACTGAGTTACAAACTTTGTTGTTGGAAATTGATATAGTCCATGAAAATGGAAAAATCCTCAACCTGTTGGAGTACGTTGCACCCTTGTTTGACGAAGAGGGTAAAACCAGAGGAAGCGTTGGTGCATTTTTAGATATTACGGAGCGCAAACAGGCAGAGGAAGTACTCTTAAATCAGCAAAAATGGCTGGAGGATGTGTTAAATCTGATGCCAATACCGTTGCTGTTTATCGAACCAGGAACGGCGCGGGTAACTTTTGCCAATCGTTCTGCTGACGAATTAGCTGGGGGCGAATTTCCCAAAGGTTTACCAGCCGAAGATTATCACACAGTTTACCACTATACAGATGCGGCTGGCGATCGCATTCCCAATGAGCAAATGCCAGGAGTGCGGGTTGCCCTTGGCGAACGCCTGAATGGATTGGAGGTAGACTGGCACACTAGCTCTGGTGTACGCTCTCTACTAATATTTGCTGATACCCTGCCAGCAATGCACGGTCATCCGGCTACCTGTATCTTGGTGTTCCAAGAGATTAGCAAACTTAAGCAGATAGAAAAAGCCCTCTCGTTAGGTTACAAAAGGCTAAAGCTATTATTCGACACAGCTAGCGATCTACTATCGAGCCAGCAACCAGCGGTATTAATCGATAGCGTCTACCAAAAACTCTCGCAGCAAATTGCTTTAGATATTTACTTTAACTATTTGGTTGAGGATAACTCTCAGGTAATACGGCTAGAGTCTTATAGTGGCATTTCTCAGGAATTAGCAAAGGAAATTGAATGTTTGGCATTTGGTGAAGCGGTTTGCGGTAGTGTAGTCCAGGAGCGTTGTGCAGTAGCTGTAGAGAATGTGCAGCAATCAACTGACCCGCAAACAGAATTGATTCGCTCTTTAGGTATTACTGCTTATTATGCCTACCCATTGATCGCCCAAGGAAGGCTGTTAGGTACTCTTTCTTTTGGTAGTCGCACTCGGTCAAGCTTCACCGAAAATCAAAAGGGGATGATGCAAGCAGTATGCGACCAAATAGCGATCGCAATGGAACGGGCTAGTTTAATTGCTTCTTTGCAACAACAAACCGAACAGTTGCAAGAGGCCAACCGGATGAAGGATGAGTTTCTGGGGATATTATCTCACGAGTTGCGATCGCCCCTCAATGCCATCCTTGGGTGGGCGCAATTACTGCAACGAAGCAACCTCAGTGCAACCCAAATCGCTAGGGCTACGGAGACAATTGAGCGCAATGCGAAGGCGCAAACCCAGCTAATTGAAGATTTACTGGATATATCACGGATGATTAGAGGTAAGTTACGCCTCAATGTCCATACTTGCAATTTGGTGCCGATGATTGAGTCAGCGCTTGAGACTGTTAGTTTAGCCGCCCAATCCATCGATTTGAGATTTTCCCTCATTCCCTCAAAAGAAACGCCAAATGCGCCACCAGGGATACTCCCCGTGGCCACTTTCGCGCCAAATTCAGATTTAAGATTAGGAATCAATCACGAAAATCTAGAATCTCCAGAAGCACAATCCCAAACCAGTCAAGACTCAGAAGACAGCAAGCTTGGCGAAAATTCTCAATTCTTAGTTTCTGGAGATTTCGAGCGCTTGCAGCAAATCATCTGGAATCTGCTATCCAATGCGATTAAATTCACACCCGCAGGAGGACGGGTAGAGGTGCAATTGTCAGTAGTCACTGGCCAAGAAAAACAACAGACAACGGATAAATATGCCCAAATTCAGGTGATTGATACAGGCATTGGTATCAGTCCTGACTTTCTCCCTTACGTCTTTGACCGCTTTTGTCAAGCTGATAGTTCTAGCACTAGATCCTATGGCGGATTAGGATTAGGATTAGCGATCGTGCGTCATTTAGTAGAATTACATGGCGGTACTGTCCACGTAAATAGTCAGGGTGAAGACCAAGGAGCAATATTTACAGTCAAGCTACCACTTGTGAACAGTCTCACCTCTCCCCCTCCCCCGTTCTCTTCTTCTCCCATCCTCCCCCCCTCCCTCCTTGGCGTGCGCGTGCTGGTTGTAGATAACCAAGCTGATGCGCGTGAATTCATTACCACAGTCCTCGAACAGTACCAAGCCGAAGTTCAGTCTGTAGCATCAGTTCAAGAAGCATTACAGGTAATTACCCAGTGGAAACCAGATGCTTTAGTCAGCGACATCGGTATGCCCCAAGAGGATGGTTACTCTTTGATCCGCAAATTGCGATCGCAACCACCAGAACTAGGGGGAAATATTCCCGCAGCCGCGTTGACAGCTTATGCCAGCGCAGAGGATCGAATGCGAGCTATACGAGAAGGTTATCAGTTACATTTACCTAAACCTATTGAACCAGCTGAGTTAGCTACAGTAGTCGCCAGCCTTGTTGGACGCATTTAGAGAAAATGGAGAATAGGGCATTGGGCATTGCTCATTGTGCTTTTTTCGTGATATCAAAATTTATCTAAAACTCTAAGTATTTACCAATTACCAACTACGTTTGGTAATTACTTGTATTGTTCAAATATTCATTATGTATATTTTTATATCGATATAAATAGGGCTTGCTGAATAAGTCTCCAGAGCGAATCTAGAAGCCACACAGCTTACAAAATAGTAGTTTCGTCGCTTAGTTTCCCAATTTGCCCGGCGCTCGCCGACGAAAGTGCAAGGTTTTTGAACCTCTGGATGCT
>NZ_JBGTFY010000394.1:0-6663 GCF_041747015.1 Nostoc sp. | reverse complement strand
ATTAACAAGACAGATTCTCACGTTGAAAAAAGAAATAATCCCAGCCGTAAATCGGCTCAACGAGAACAAGGTTTTGACATGGAGCGGTAAGTGGGGGAAACGGGTAGTAGTTGGATTTAGCCTAGCATTAGGGCTAAGTCTGTGGAACTTGTGGCAGATGAATTCTGCTTTGACTCAAACTCAGCAGCGTAGTGATTGGGCTTTCACGAAACTTGGGCGGATTGAAAAGAAACTAGGGATTAGGTAAAAAGGAACTTTGAAATTGCATCTGAAGGAGTAGCAGTTGGAAGTGAGGGAGCGTAAGCTGCAAGTCAAAGCAGAAACTTTGGCACTGTCTTTTATCCAATGGATAAAAACTTCTGATTCTGTGCAGGTGTTACTTGGTAGCCTGGAACTTTGGCGAGGGCAGGCTGAGGCACATTGACGTTGGGCGATCGCCAAAACATCTGAGTAAAATTGACCCCACTCTTACCCAAGCAAGGAAGAGGGCTGCGAAACACAAGAGCGCTCTGCCTACTACTGTAGAAATTCCTGTACGCGATTTCGGGGTTTTGCTTTGCAACCAGCAGGAGTTCAATGAACTAACTTTGTTTTTTAGTGTGGGTTTCGGGTCAGTTGCTCCCACAGATATCTGATAATGAATTGCGGCGCATACCAAGCGCGGAAAAGAAAACAGGAGGCTCAAGAATGAAATTAAAAATTGCCTTGGCAGTAGTGGTCTTAACTATGAGCCAAGGCGCTTGGTGCAATGTATTAGCGCGAGAAAGTACGAATTCGACCCAAAAAACCACACTTATGGCTCAAGTGACTACTCGGAACGCTCCAGAAACAAAGATCAAGTGGTACGGTCACGCTGCTTTTACAATCACAACACCGCGCGGCAAAGTATTAATGATTGATCCTTGGCTGAAGAACCCAATGAACCCAGAAGCAAAAAATGGGAAAGAGCCGCTAGCTTCCATCCAGAAAGTTGACTACATCCTCATCACTCACGGTCACTTCGACCACGTAGGCGATGCTGTAGAGTTGGCGAAGAAGACTGGTGCGCGGTTGGTAACGAACTTAGAGTTGGGAACCAATATGGCGAAGGTGCTGGGATATCCAAAACAGCAGATGGGTCTTGACACATTGATGAACATTGGCGGAGAGATCGTTATTGCCGATGGCGAAGTAACAGTGGCAATGACACCGGCGATTCATTCCAGCAGCATACTTAATCCGAATGCTGGTCCGAATGACCCCGAACTTATCTATGGCGGCAACCCCGCAGGTTTCGTTTTAATGATTAAGAATGGTCCTACTATCTATCACACTGGCGACACTGCTTATTACAGAGACATGGAGTTGATTGGCGAGCGTTACGCACCGGATCTAGCGCTCATCAACATTGGCGGTCACTTTGGGATGGAACCAGAAATGGCAGCTAAAGCAGCGGTATCAGTGAAAGCTAAACTTGCCATCCCGCAACATTTCGCTACCTTTCCCGTGATAACGCAAGAGCCGAAAACATTTGCTAATGCTCTTGAGAAAGAAGGCGTGGCTTATCAGCTGATGCAGCCGGGGGAGACGATCTCTTACAAGGGCAGGCAATTAGTAGAAGCCAAGTAAGAACAACTTACATGGAGATACCGGAACAGCACAATATCGCTCTGTCGGAACTTTATGGGCGGTATAGCGATAACTACGTTGGACTACTGGCAATAGTCCATCAGCACTTATTAATTGTTCCAGCAAGAGTATCGAGTAGCGATTGAAGTGCCTGTGCTGTTGCGGGATGTGTTACCTCGCCTTTATCACTCAATTTAGCGGAAACAGCAGGAATACACAGGGTTGCTCCGGCAACAATCTCCGCCATCATTACCCTAAGTGTTTGTACGAGCGAAGCATTCGCTTTATCGCCACCATCCGGTGATGGAGATGCACTAATTACAGCAGTGGGTTTATCCATGAACTCACCCGAAGACACGATCCAGTCAAGTGCGTTTTTTAAAACGCCTGGGACACCATGAGCATATTCGGGGGTGCAGAAGAGTACGCCATCAGACTCCTTAAGCTGATTGCGCCAATTTCTGACTGCAGCAATTGAGTCATCCCCGTCAAGTTCAGGATTGAAGTGTGGCAGGTCGCCAAGCGCGTCGTAAATTGAGATGCTCATGCTATCAGGTGCTAATCCAATCACTGCACGTAAGACGGCTGTACTAGAAGAACTGGTACGAAGGCTGCCGGAGATTGCCAAAATTTTCATCATACTTTTGAGCTTCTAGAATTGCGTTGTCCGAATTTTGTACAGAGTAGAGGCGTGGTGACAACTGAAGCCCCATGTTACGGACTCTGGGACTTAGAGGTGCGTGATTCTGGGGTTTACCTAATCTTGTAGGATAACGGGGCTGAGGATGGAGATTTTGTCACTGTTGAGGTAAACGGGCGGGTTTACGCAGCAAATATGATGCTCCGCAACTCGGCTAACTCTATTCCTGTGGCTCTCAATCCTGGTCCCAACCTAGTGAAATTTCATGGTATCCGCGATAGTGCTGGTGGCATTACTTTGGCTGCCGATGCTACTAATCAAGGCAACGTCACCAATGCCACATTTCTAGAAGGGGCGACAGCTATGTTTTATCTTTTGCGTCGCTAGGGTTCATCCAAAGGTTGGGGAGTATAGAATTTATGCTAACGACTCAATTAAGCGGCTGGCTGCTGGGACATTATGCTGTATCATGTTCAATGTTTTAAGCTGCTTAACAAACTGGTATCTTTCCCTTGCTCTTGGGATTTATAGTATCACTCAATGTGATTCGGCAGGCAATTGGTGACTTTCAAGATACTCCACCTGAACAACGCGCAGTGACTTTTTAAACTCCCAGCTAATTCAACAAATTCTAGGGGAAAAGATTCCTTCCAGGCGGACTAGAAATAATCCTAGAGTTGTCAAAAAGCCACGCTCCAAGTTCTCATCCAAAAATCCAATACATAAAAGAATGGAAGTCAAAAGGCAACCGCTTTCTTTTTATATTATCAACACTGCCTAATCCTTACCCGAGAAGTATTGTAACACTACCGACCCGTTAACACCTCAACAACTCTCCTGAGCAGTTAGCATTTGCTCCTACTAACGAGCGTCAGCTATTGCCTTTATCGTCAAATTAAATAGCTCTTGTTATTCTTCATCTTCAAACCTAAGAATCTTGCTAATTCGGTAATATCCGATTATTCAGTGGAAGAGTAACTGTAAATGTAGTGCCAAACCCAACTTCACTATCAACTTTGATATTGCCACCATATAAATCCACAGACTTTTTAACAATTGCTAGTCCGAGTCCTGTACCTGAGATTGTGCCTACATTGCTGGCTCTATGGAAGGAATTAAATAGTTGGGCTTGGTCTGCTGTTGGAATGCCAATGCCCTCGTCTTGAATCCGTAAAACAGCGTCTTCCTGTTCACAAACTAAATCAAAATGGACAGTGCTACCTTGAGGTGAATACTTGATGGCATTCGAGAGTAAATTACTGAGGATATGTCGCAGCAGCTTTTCATCCATGCAAGCAGTTGTGCATTCACCATAAGTGCAAAGAGCAATTTTGTGGGCACTAGCAGTAAATTCCATATCTTCTACTAGAGCGCGACAAAATTTTGTAATATCAAGGGGTGTTGGCTGAAACTCAAGTTTGCCTGCTTCTGCCTTACCAATTAACAGTACATCATTTAACAATTCAGTCATTTGTTTAACAGCTGCTTGAATGCGCTGAAGCTGAGAGAGTTTTTTCTCTTCAGTCCATTTATGGCTGTAATGTTCGAGTAATTCCGTAGAAGATAAAATTGTGGTTAAAGGAGTGCGGAACTCGTGGGAAGTCATAGAAATAAAACGGGCTTTGATTTCGCCAAGTTCTTTTTCTCTCTCTAAAGCAGCACGAATATCTACTTTTGCGGACTGAAGAGCTAGTTGATTGTTTACACGAGCTAAAACTTCTTCTGTGTGAAAGGGTTTGACGATATAGTCTACTCCGCCAGCAGAAAAAGCTTTGGTTTTGTCTGTCACTCCATCAAGAGCACTTAAGAAGATTATTGGAATTTCTTGAGTTTTCGGATTAGCTTTTAGGCAACGGCAGGTCTCAAACCCATCAATACCTGGCATCATTACATCTAATAAAATCAGGTCTGGTAATGCCGTCTGCACTTTTAAAAGTGCACTTTCACCGCTTTTAGCAACAGAAACTCTAAAGTTAGACTGCTTTAAAATATCCAATAAAACTTTAATGTTCGTAGGATTGTCATCAACAATCAAGACGGTACTTTGCTGAGAATTTATCATGTTTAAACCTTAAGATAGGTAGCAACTAACTAAATTGACGATAGCTTCATCATCAAAATCATCAGCTAATTTGAGAACCTTATTAGCAAAGACTGCATACTTAGGATCTAGCTGTTTGAGGCGGTTTGCTTCCTGTTGAATATCTAAAACATAACCAGCGTTAGCCGCTTGACATAGAGCAAGAAGCTCTCCTGACGGGGGTACTATCATTTTCTCAACCTGAGTAGAAGCTGGTGGAGTTTCAGAGCTTAAATTATCCTCAGTTTCGTAAATCCATACTAATTGCAAATAGTGCTGTAATTGGTCAAACAATTTTGAAGCTTGCACAGGTTTGGGTAGAAAATCTTGACAGCCTGCCTCTAGACTCTGCTGGTGATTGAGGCTAAACACCCTAGCGGATGAAGCAATAATTAATATATCTTTGAAGGCTACTGAGTGCCGTAATTGTTGAGTCATCTTTAATCCATCCATTACAGGCATGGACAAATCAGTAATAATTAAATCTGGCTGAAATTCATTAGCTTTGTTTAAACCTTCTTGTCCATTCCCAGCTTCAATCGCTGTAAAGCCAATAGGTTCCAGTAAATTGATAACTACAGAGCGGTCCTCCCAATGGTCATCGACAATCAGAATAGTCCTTTGCTTACCTTGGTAGCCAATCACATTTTGGTTTAATTTAGATAAATCTGATTTTATCCAATTCTTTTTTGTAGGCAAGTTGAGGTCAAACCAAAACTTGCTACCTGCTCTATCAGTACTCTCAACTTTAAGCTCACCGCCCATCATTTCCACAATTTGGCGACTAATTGCTAGTCCTAAACCCGTGCCTTCTGCCCTGTGGGAAGAATTTCCTACTTGTTCAAAGGGCAGAAAAATTTTCTCCAGTTGTTCTGGAGTCATGCCAATGCCAGTATCTTCCACTTGAAAGCGAATTTTATGAATTGTTGGTTCACTTCCCTGATTAAGAGAAAGTAGGACTGGATGGTTTCTTATTGGTAGTTTTGCGTTTGCAGGATCAAGGAGTTCTAAAGAATTAGTCACTACACCAACTTTAAGTGTTACGCCACCAGTGTCAGTAAACTTAATGGCGTTGCCTAAGAGATTAATCAATATTTGTCGCAAGCGTTTTTCATCAGCATGGATGACAACAGACAAGTCGTTGAGAAGTTGATAGCTGAGGTCAATTTCTTTTTGTTCAGCTTTGATGCGGCAGATTTCTTGCACTCCCAGTAAGAAGTTCTCAAGCTGAAAGTCCGTAGTGTAGAGTTGTTGTTTTCCTGCCTCGATTTTGGAAATATCTAACACATCATTAATCAAAGTCAGTAAATGAGAGCCACATTGCTGAATGATACTTAGTCCATTCTTTTGCTTAGAATCGGTAGTCTTATCCTTTAGAAGGATTTGAGCATAGCCCAAAATGCCATTGAGGGGGGTTCTTAGTTCATGGCTCATAGTGGCTAGGAATTCACTTTTAGCATAGTTGGCAGCATCAGCTGCTTCTTTGGCTTCCTTCAGTTCAGCAGTGCGTTCCTCAACCCGAATTTCTAGTTCTTCATTTGTCTTTTTCAACACACTAAAAGACTCGCGCAGCTGCTGTGCCATGCGGTTGAACGATTGGGCAAGAACACTGAGTTCATTGACCTTGAACTCTTCCACTTTCTGATCAAGTTTTCCATCGGCGATCGCTTCCGAAACTTCACTTAATCGCAGAATAGGTTGGGTAATCCAGCGAGACGTATAGAACCCCAAAATGATTGCCAGTCCTAAAGCTAACAGACATAACAGGATTGTTGTGTGCGTATTAGCGTTAATTTGCTCCATAAAGTCTGCTTCAGGCACTACAACAACCATCAGCCAATCTATACCAAACTCGTCTTGCCAAGGCTCCACTTGGACAAACTGACGCTTACCTTTAAGCGAAAAGTCAAGTTGTTGAGTACCCTGAATTTTGCTAAGGTTACCAAACTGTTCTATTAAATATTTTGTAGTTGCTTGAATGAATGGGTCTTTACTCTCTGAAGCTTTCAAGCGTTGGGGTTTGCCATTCACCACGGTGAAGGGTTGCTCAACAGCGGAACTGCCAATCAACAGTCCATTACGCTCCAAAATGAAGGTTTTTCCTGAAGGACTAACTTTTAACTGGTGCAAAAAATTATTAATCTGTGAAAGGCGTTGTTCAACGGCAATCACAGCACTTAGATTGTTGTTTGAATCGTAGATAGGACGGCTGGCAGCAATGGACAAATGAAAGGGTTCTACCAGCCAGTTATAAACCGGACTCCAGACAGGTTTATCTTGTTTAACTGCCTCTGCATACCAACCCTCATTTTTGGGGAAAAATTCCCCATTGTCT
>NZ_JBGTFY010000393.1:0-20466 GCF_041747015.1 Nostoc sp. | reverse complement strand
AGTTTCAGCACCACCGTCATTAGTCCAAAATTCTAATGCTTCATCTGGATCTTCGGGAAGATCAATTAACTTCGCCCACAAAGGTTGAATTTCTGGTGGGTAAGTAACTGGATCGAAAAGTGGTTTCATTCCATAGTGATTGAGAATTTCCAAATCACTTTCAAAAGTTCGCAGCAGACGTTTACGTTCTTCTCGTTGTCTGGATGCAAGGGCGACTTTTTCTTCACCGTAGGCAATACGTAGCAAGGTAGGAATGGTGATGCGTTGTTCTTTGCCCATTTTGGTTTTAAACAGCAACCACAGCATTAGTCGGACTGCGCCTTCATGTTGCTGCCAAATGCTCATAACTGTGGTTAACAGCGTCTTAGGGAGACTGCCGTATTGATAGAAGGCGGTTCGCTCTTTACACGCTTGTTTATTTAAGAAATATTGTGCCCATAAACCTGCTTTTACTTTAAAAGTTAGCCCAATTAGATATTTGCATCCGAGATTGTCTTCTTGAAAGTGGTGTTGAATGTCTACTAAGTGCCATAAGCGGCTGTTTGTAACTGAGAATCCGTTGATTCGGCCTTGTTGGGGCCAGTCAATGGAGATAATCAGGGAACAAGCTTGCTGGACAAGATTTTTCATCAAAGCTAGTTTGGCAGCTTTGCTTAAATCTTTGCGTTTCTCCATCCCCAAATATTTCTCAATTTGTCGCTCATCGATCGCAAATTCTTGCTCCCAAGGTTGCTCTAAAGCTGTAGCGTAAGCTGCAAAAATCAGATGTATGCAAGTGGCTCTGATGTCAAGCCCTTCAATTGCGGCTATATCTGTGGCTTTGTCGTTAACTTTGAAGGGATCTTGGATGTGAAAAGCGATCGCACCTCGGCCTTGATTGACTTGTCGCCCATAACTGATGTAGCCTTCCTCATCGGTTTCCCAATGTAGTGATGTGCGTTGCGCTAATACATTACAAGCTTCCCAAATTGCGATCGCTGAAGCAAATGGATTATTCTTACCATTAGAAAACAAGTCTAAACTGGTAGCATCTCTCGGTTCCACTTTGCATCTCCCCTTTTTTGCCTGCCAAGGAATGGGAGACTTAGTTGGACAAGCTATTACACATTGTGGTTCTGGATAATAGCCCTCACAATTATTACAAAGACCAGGATCAACCCAGTATTCATTGTCCTCTATTCTGATTGCACCCGTAGGACATTGGGGGCGGCAGTTGTCACATCCAACGCAACTGTTGTTAGGAATTGTATAAGGCATAAGGCTCTTTTCCCACTCTAATCGTTGAGATGTCTGTCTCAGTTCTCCCCTGGATGAGTCCTGTTTATTCATGACTCGCCACCACATTATCTTTCTGGCGAGAATAATTTTTTCTCACCAAATTCACTTACCACATCCATATTTTGACTTTGCATCCAATTGGAAGCTATTTAAGGCTTTTAAACCGAGCCTGATAAAACTTCTTTATTAACTATACATTTCATGAAAAAAATGATTAATTTGTTCGTGTCGAGCTTAGAAAAAAACCTTAACATTTATTTAATTACGTATTTAATGAACATTTTAGATTTGGTCATAGAGTGTTTTTAGGACATATTTAAGCCTGTGACGATTTGATTTCATCTGATTTATTAATAATTTTAATATTTAATGCATGATCATATTCTGCCATCAAATTTACAGTTCCTTCATAAATCAATTTGATTTCTTCACATGAAAGAAAAATGTCATCATTTATCTAAATAATTGAATCCAAAGCGAATTGAAAATTGTTGCTTTATAAAATACATATTGCATATATCAAACTGTAACTTATGAACATATTATTTTGTATTCATGTATACAGTTTATCTATATCTATCTGCCTCAACCTAAATATATTTGAAAAATAATATCATCATTTTTATCTGGAAAACCTCTTTTATATAAGGAGAGATTTTTTGAATTATCCCCATTATCTACTAGGGTTAAGGGCTGAGAAGTTAGGTTGATAACCAAATATGTATAATAATTATTGGCAATAAGTTTCATTTATTATTTGAAATAAAAAAATGTGCAATTGTGTTCATAGTCATCGAATTTTGATGAGATAAAAGTAAGTTTTGAATACAAAAAAATAAAAGATTAGGATAATATGATGATTAATGCACACACAGATTAACAGGCAAAATTGCCGAGGAATTATTCATGGCACAACTAACAGGTTTGACATTTGGCGGTAAGGCTTGGACACCAAAATTCGCTCAAGAAATTGACAAGGATAAATGTATCGGCTGTGGCAGATGTGTTAAAGTATGCGGCTACAATGTGCTAGGTTTGAAGGCGCTCAATGAAGAAGGCGAATTTGTGGAAGATGAAGATGATGAAGAAATTGAACGGAAAGTAATGGCAGTTACTTCTCCAGAGAATTGTATTGGTTGTGAAGCTTGTTCACGCATTTGCCCCAAGAATTGCTACACCCATGTTGTATTAAACAATTAAGGTTTTTGAAGTTAGTCAAAATTGTTGTTCATTCAAGGAGGCACTGTTTGTATAAAGCGCCAATGCGCTAGGCAAGGTAACTTGAGGGGAATACTAAATATTTACTGTAACTCATAAAAAGTTCACAGTAAACAAAGCCGTAAATCGCAAAATGTTAGCTATTAACAAATTTAAACTTGCTGCTAATATAGCCTAGTCAATATTAGGACTAATAGTGCCCCTTGGAACAACAAGCTTTTCCGAAAGCAGGGGGCTAACTTTGTCATAGGAGTTGAAATATAATTTGTAATTTTCTGGGGGAAAGATATGGAAAAAATCTGGAAGTTTCCCCCTTTTTTTATGGCTGCACGTTAGAAAGTTAATAAGTGAAAAGGAAATGGGGAATAGGGAATGGGGAAAGAACAAGGGAATAGGGTACAGGTTACAGGGAATAGATGAATTCCTATTACCTGTAACTTGTAACCTCTCCCCTAAAACCTAATACCAGAAAATCACACCTTTAAAGACTGTTTACAGAGCAGGTAGCATGTATGCAACAAGTTCCTGTTTCACTATGGACTCTGGTTGCTGGGATAGTAGTTACAGCAATCAGTATTTGGATTGGTCAAAACCACACTCTCATGCCGGTACAGGCATCGTTACAAGCGCCTTTGGTAGACGGTTTTTTCAACGTCATGCTTACCATTGCGATCGCACTCTTCTTGGTGGTAGAAGGAACTATTCTGATTTTTTTGGTGAAGTTTCGTCGCCGTCGCGGTGATGATACTGATGGTTTGCCAATAGAAGGTAACGTTCCCTTAGAAATCTTCTGGACAGCAATTCCAACAGTGATTGTCCTCTGTTTGGGCATTTACAGCGTAGATGTTTTTAACCAAATGGGCGGCTTTGAACCTGCCGGTCATCCTCATTCAGCAGCTCATGTTGCTCATAAGTCGGGAACAGCTATTGCAGCTACATTAAGCGATGCTTCTGAAGCAACAACTGCTCCAACAATTGCCCCAACAATTGGGATTGGCGCATCTCCTCAAACCCTGGGGAAACCAGCCGACTTAGTTGTTGATGTCAAAGGCATACAGTATGCCTGGATATTTAACTATCCTGATAGTGGCATTACTTCTGGGGAATTGCATATACCCGTCGGTGCTGATGTCCAACTCAACCTTTCAGCACAAGATGTAATTCATTCATTCTGGGTTCCAAACTTCCGCTTGAAGCAAGATGCACTTCCTGGTATCCCTACAGAACTACGATTTGTTGCCACCAAACCAGGTACATATCCCGTAGTTTGTGCTGAGTTGTGCGGTGGTTATCACGGTTCCATGCGGACACAGGTAATTGTCCACACACCGGAAGCTTATGATAGCTGGCGGACAGAAAATCAGATTGCTCAACAGCAAAACCTAAATCAAGTTGTTGCAATTAATCCAGCCGACTTATCAACATCAGAGTTTCTCGCGCCCCACACCCATGATATGGGAATCAGTGCAGCAACTCTAGAGTCAATGGTCATTGGTCATTAGTCATTGGTCATTGGTCATTGGTCATTGGTCATTGGTCATTAGTCATTAGTTATTGGTCATTTGCAAAGGACAACTAAACAAATGACAAACCTATTTACACGCCGTTTCCAGAGTTTGTAAGTTAGCTTTCATTGCCTTAAAATAATGCTGTGGATCAGTTTCGCCAGTTTCCAGAGAATCCAGAGTACGCAAAGTTAACTTCAAGTCTTTGGAGAGGCTGGTCAGCAGTTTATTATCTACTCCTGGCTCGCTAAATAAAGCTTTAACTTTATACTTTTTCACGGCGTTGACTGCATTTTGTACATCCGTTGGTGAAAGTTGATCTTCGGGAATTTCCACCACAGCAACTTGCTTGAGTTTATAACGTTTGGCTAAATATGGAAACGCATCATGAAAGGTAATAAAGGTGCAACTAGGAGTTTTCTGCAAAGTCTGCTGAAATTCGCTGTTTAAACTTTCTAATTGTTTGATATAAGCCGCAGCATTTGCTTCGTAACTAGCTTTATTCGCCGGATCAGCAGCAATTAATCCATCCCGAATATTTGTTACTTGCTGTTTTGCCAAAACTGGATCTAACCAAACGTGAGGATTACCTTGGGTAGTTTCGTGGTCTTTTTCCTCTTGCACCGTTTTTACAACAGGTGAAATTTCATTTAAGGGTTTAATACCTTTACTGGCATCAATTTCAGTTAATTTGGGATTTTGGGCATTTTTGACAGTATTTTCGAGAAATTCCTCCAAACCTAAACCATTTTTTACTAACACATTCGCAGTTGCGATCGCTTTGACATTTTCGGGTGTCGCCTGGTATTCATGTACCTCCGTACCAGGTGGCACTAGAATTTCTACATCTGCTACATTAAGAGCCACAGCCTTAGTAAACAAATATATCGGCAAAAATGTCGTCACTACTTTAGTTTTTCCCGACTGCGCCAGTGGGGTAGATGCAGTTTCCTGTGCTTGTAGCAACTTGGGATTCGATTGGCTACAGCCAGTAGCCATTGATAATATCAGCAGAGCAATTATGGGCAAGATGCCGCTTCTTTGTCTGCCTGTTCTCAGTTTTCTGCAATTCACAATCACCATATTTTCTCCTCAAAACGGATATTTGCTGTACCTCTGTCACAATTTTTATTTGACAATGAGACTTATTGTACATTCTATACTAGAATAATTATCATTCTCATTCAAATCACACAATATTATTCTGAGTTTCCTGTGTAATGAGTAACAACAAAATTTTCAGATCGTACAGCCCTCTGCAATTTAGTTTTCCCTGAGTAATTAGGATTTGTTGACTTGGTTTGTTAAAAAGTTTGCTTCCTTCTGATAAAGTTAATGATAAAAATTCTTATAAAATACACGTTAAAAACGTGGTTTGGGTGTGAATTGGAGATCAGTATGAGGAGAAAAATGCAAAAATTCTGTAAATATCTGCTAGTTAATCCAGCAGTCTGCGGTGCAATGCTATTTGTTAATAGTGTTGCATTTGCAGGTGAAACATCCGGTAAGTCTGAAATCAATCAACCGCAAGTTGTAGCTAGTCCAGATGCAACAACTCAGAATACTAGTCAAGTTCAGATAACAGGGCAAGTTACCTCTGTGTCTCAGTTGTCAGACATCCAAACTACAGACTGGGCGTTCCAAGCCTTGCAATCGCTGGTAGAACGCTATGGTTGTATTGCAGGATACCCAAATAGCACTTATCGCGGCAATCGGGCACTGACGCGATATGAGTTTGCGGCTGGTTTGAATGCTTGTCTGGATCGGGTTAATGAACTAATTGCTACTGCCACAGCTGATTTGGTGAGCAAACAAGATTTAGCCACACTACAAAAGCTGCAAGAAAACTTTTCAGCCGAATTGGCTACACTTCGAGGTCGTGTGGATGCAGTAGAAGCTAAAACTGCTGAATTGGAAGCGAATCAGTTTTCAACTACAACCAAACTGCAAGGGGAAGTTGTCGCGGTCGTCAGCGATCTTTTGTCAGGAAATACAGTCAACGGTGCGGAAATTACAGACGAGAATACAACTTTAGGGGTACGGGCGCGGATAGAATTTGTGACCAGTTTCACAGGACAAGATACCTTGTTCACTAGAATCCAGGCTAATAATATTCTCAGCCCTGATATTGGTACACCAGAGGGCAATTTATCTTTTGCTGGCGAGGATGGCAATACTAATGCTGCTATAGATGCACTGTTCTATAGCTTTCCCTTGGGTGAAAAAACACAGGTTATCGCTATTGCCAATGCAGGTGCAGCAGACGACCTTACCAGTACTGTCAATATCTTTGATGGTGATGGAGCGTTTGGTGCTTTATCCACCTTTGGTACACGCAATCCAATTTATAACCAGATAGGTGGTGCAGGGTTAGGAGTAACGCACGAGTTCAGTGATAAATTGGCGCTAAGTCTAGGGTATTTGAGTGGTACACCTAATGACCCTACTCCCAATAATGGTTTGTTTAATGGTTCTTACGGTGCACTGGCACAGTTGACAATTCAACCAAGCGATCGCATTTCTATCGGTTTAACTTACATTAATTCCTACAACCAACCACTACTCACAGGTAGCAATGCCGCAACCTTCCAGAATATAGCAGATATTCAGGGTTTACCAGAAGAGCAAGTAGCATTTTCCAGTAATTCTTACGGTGTCCAAGCATCCATCGGCATCACCGATAATATAGTTTTGGGTGGTTGGGCTGGATACACCAACAGTCAAAGCTTGAGAGGAAACGGTGGAGACGTTGACATTTGGAACTATGCCGTTACCCTCGGCTTCCCCGACCTCGGTAAAAAAGGGAGTTTGGCTGGTATTATTGCCGGCATGGAACCTAGATTGACAAGTTCTAACATTGCCGGATTGGATAGAGATGCGGATACATCCTATCATCTTGAAGCGTTTTACCAATATCAGCTGAGTGACAATATTACCATTACCCCAGGAGTCATCTGGTTAACATCCCCAGATCATAATGATGATAACGATGACGTTGTTATTGGCGCACTGAGAACCACATTCAGTTTCTAATTTTCAAAGTTTTACTTGAAGATGTAAAGAATAAATTTACGTCTTCTCTTTTTTGGATGATATCAAAATTAAAACCCAGCATTTATGCTGGGCTTGATATCTCAAAATGATGTTTATAATCTTTTAGAGTATTTGAAAAGATGATTTTAAGCTATCTTTGATTTCCGCTTGATAAATGACCCGGCACTCACAGCACCAAAGGCTAGTAAACCCAACATAGAAGTAGGTTCAGGGACACTAGCTAATTTGTAGCTATGGTTATCACTTTCAAATGCAATACCAGTTGAACTTAGAACTACCTTGTTAAAAGTCTGTCCCGGATCTGCGAGGAAATTAACGAAAACATTGTCCTGAGGACTAGCCTGATTACCGCTAGCAGTAGTATCAGGAACTTGAGCGCCAGTAAAGGTATTCAACAGAGTATTGCCGTCAAAAAATGCGATCGAATTATATGTGTCAACTGAACCCCAGTGCAAGCCGAAGTAATCAAGTGCTTGAGCAAAATTAATCGTCACAGAACCAGTGCTGCCTTGAACGTTGGAGCCTACGGGAGAAATAGTTAAATATTTGCTTGTGTCACCAGCCGGTGTAGCATATTGACTATCTACAGTCCCTTGAACTACCGCAGGAGTACCAACAGGAGAAGAGTATATAGCAAATCCAGTGGTCGGTGCGCCACTTTCAAAAGTAATTGCAAAAGCTCCAGGAACAGTAGAGAATATACCATTTACAGTAGGAGTTGTGCTTCCTTTGGTCAGGGTAATAGCGCTAGCTGGGTTAGCACCCATGAAAACAACTACTGTTCCAACCAAGGCTAATGATAGTTTTTGCAGAGTAGACATTGACTTATTTCCTAAACCATTTGATACCCATAGGTTGGCACGTAACGCTGGTGTTTGTGTAGTCTAAAAGAAATATTTTACACAAACAATGTATTAGGCAAATGAATTTGAAGATGGGAAAAAGCTATTAAATAGGACTTACGCATTGACCGAATAACAAAATAGTGAATTCATAAATAAGGGTCGTCTACTTTACAGGTATCGGACAATTAGAGAAATTACTAAACCATCGACAGGACAATGCAATCTAGACCTCTACACCTTATTTCTGCTGTCAGAGCCAAAGTTTGGGGGGTGCAGTAGGTTAGCAGAGATATTGGGAGACGAGATGGGGTAAATCACACATAAGCCAAGAAAAGTTTGCTAGTCATGACAAAAAGACCAGCCTCCCACAGCTGGTCTAAAAAATGTTTTTTTTGCGTTGTCTTCTCAAGAGAGTCAAAACCCAATTGCGCTTTCCCAAAATGCAACGGGCAACTTTTCTTAACAATATTGTAACAGCCAACACAGATTTTTCAGGAATTTTCCTCAAAAAAGGATAGATAGAAGCTTAAAAGCTTCTATCTATCAGGATAATTCAGCAGTTCGCAGGGTATAGATGGGGGAGCAGGGACAAGGAGGACAAATACCCAATGCTCTTAATTACGAATTACGAATTACGAATTATTTTAATTGTGGTTTTCCCCAGAGTATGGTTTCCTGCTTGTAAATGGCAATTCCTGGTTTTGCTCCTTTGGGTTTGTAGACGTGTTTTAGCTGAGTGTAAACTACTGGTACTTGGTCACTCTGACGGGCGCGACTATAGTAGGCGGCAAGATTAGCTACAAATTGCAAATCAGCTTCTTCTGCAACAGCACCCGGTTCTAGACGTAGTAGCGCATGGCTTCCTGGAATTTCTTGAGCGTGGAACCAGAGGTCATAATCCCCTGCGACACGAAAAGTCAATTGGTCATTTTGGCGATTGTTGCGACCGATTAATACTTCAAAGCCGCTGGGAGTACGGTAACGATGAAAGTTGGTGCTGGGGGCTTCATTGGCGCTGCGGCTACGGTATTCTGGATCTTCTAGATACTTTTGCCCAATTAGCTCTTCGCGGATTTCTTCTAAAGTTCGCAAATCTTCTGGTGTTTGGTAGTTGTCTATCTGAGCGATCGCAGCTTCTACTTGTTCTAAATACTCAATTTCCGTCTGCACTGACAAAAGTAGCGGTTCGACAGCAGCACGAGCGCGTTTGAGCTTTTGATGTTGTTTGTAAAGACTTTGAGCATTTTGGACAGCATTTTTATCTGGCTGGAGAGCGATCGCTATTGGCAAACTTGTATCAAAATCAGCAAGGATAATTTCTTTCATCCCCGGTTGCCAGTTTTGCAGGTAAGCCATCAATAAATCAGCTTTTTGCCGATAATCATCGGCTTGATCTGATTGTTGCAAGCGCGTCTTAAAGGTTTGAGCCTTATTCCCTAATTTCGCCAGAATATTATGCAATTTCTGACTCAATTGATGGCGCAATTGCAAAAATAACTGTTCGTTAATCTGGTCACTGTAGTAGCGGTTGAGCAACTCCTGGATATCTTTGACGTTTTCAACTGCACCCCAACCCATTACGGTGTAACCATCTTTTGTCCAAGCGGGTTCAAATTTACGATGATTCAAGGCTTGCAGCCATTCTTGCCAGCGCTCAAACAGCCTTTGCCAGTCATCGGGGTTGAGGCGATCGGTGGATGTTTCTGGTGCGATATTTGCTTTTAGCAGCATTAACTCCAATAGTGCGGCACTCAAACCACTGTAACTTTTTAATAATTGCCGCTTGATTGCTCCTGGCACTAAACTTATCCGTTCTTGCCAACGTTCTTGGGATTCGCTCAAACTGGGGACAGGCCCAGTTAGTTTCGGTGGTGTTTCATAGGGTTGTCCGGTTTGGATGGGACGGACACTAGATTGTTGCTGACTGACTTGATGGGCGGCAGTGATAATTATATTATTGGCATCGGTGAGGATAACATTGCTATATTTGCCCATAATTTCTGCATACAGATGATACAGGGCGCTTTCTCCGGGACGCTGGGCAAATTGCAAATCAATAACCCGCTCCCAAGGTGCGATCGCTTCAATTGACACCAATGCCAAACCACCCAATTGGTGTATCAGTTGTTGGCTGAAGGTAAAGGTATCTGGCGATCGCGGTGGCGGATCGCCGATGCAAATATGTGCAGCTTGGGGATGCCAGGAAATCTGTAACCAATCCCGCTGTTTCAAGGTGCGTAATGCTATAGCAATAGTGTAGCGATCGCGCTGATAAACCTGTTCTGTGCGCGAGGGCAGCCAGTTGGCGCGGATTTCGCTACAAGTAGCTGTAAGGGTAGTAAAGTCAACTGGTTGCATAGCCATTCGCCCTCAAAGGTCGATGCTCAGTATAGTTGCTAATAACATAGAAAAATATCCAGATTATTAGTTTGGAAGTTTAACCTTCACCGGGGAAACTACAATCCCCTCTATCCCTTGGGCGAAAGCTTCAGGGATTGCTTTTCTTAGGATATTCAATGAGCCGTTGATATCTGCATTAATCAACAAACCAACTGACGATTTATAAACACCTCGTTTAATTCTTCTGCCACTGAAGGTATGTTTGACACTAACTCCTTGTTGCATCGAATCGATCAGCTTGGGTAAATCCTCTTGCAAATATTCTAAGTCTATCTCTTCCACAAATGCCTGTAGTGTGGCACTCGGATCGGAAAGTTCTTTTTGGTAGAGTGAAATCAGTTGAAAAAGGTCTTTAATATAATTCTGAGCGGGTTTGAGATTGCCAGCAATAAAGTTAAGCGGGTTATTAATCTCATGCGCGACACCCGCCACTAAATTGCCCAAAGCAGACATCTTTTCGCTCTGGACTAACTGAAGGTGAGACTGTTGCAGTTGTGTGAGTGCTGTTTCTAAATCAGCCGTTTTCTCAGCTACACGCTGTTCTAGATTTTTAGTTAACTGCCGTAGCTGCAAATGAGTTTTCACCCGTGCTAGCACCTCCTGTTATTGAAAGGGTTTGGTGATGTAATCCACAGCACCCAGGGAGTTGATGGACTAGAGTCATTTGATATTATTTCATATTCCCACTCTAATTCCAAATGAGTAGCTAAGAGGTTAAATAGTTCACTAACTTCCACAGGCTTTGCTAAGAAATCATTTCCCCCTACATCTAAACTCATTTGTTGATCGGCTTGTGATACCGATGCCGAAGAGACAATGATCTTCTGGTGTTGTAAATCATTTGCACTGCGAACCTGTTTGAGCAGTTCAAAGCCGTTCATAACTGGCATCGCCAAGTCTGTAATTACTAAGTCAGGTTGAGACTGTCGGATTTTTTCCAATCCTTCAAGTCCATTTTCGGCCTCAGTCAGTTGGAATCCTAACGGCTCTAACAAGTTGAAGAGAACGCCTCGATTTTCCCAACGATCATCTACCACAAGAATGCTACGTCGTTGTCCTTCATAACCAATAATTTGTTTTCCAGTCGTGATCGAGTTTTGCTGTACCCAATCTGTGGCGATCGCTAGTTCCACTTCAAAAAAGAAGTCACTGCCGACTTCGGGTTGGCTCTTAACTTGGATTAGTCCGTTCATGAGTTGGACAATTCTTTGGCTGATTGCCAGTCCTAAACCCGTACCTTCGACTTGGCGCTGGCGATCGCCCACTTGTTCAAAAGCCTGGAAGATTTTATCCAACTCGTCAGGCACAATTCCTACGCCCGTATCTTCAACTTGAAATTTAAAAGAGCGAGTGGATGGATTAGCATGATTCTCAATTACCGCAACCTTGAGCGTAACAGAACCTTTGTCGGTGAATTTAATCGCATTTCCCAGCAAGTTGAGTAAGACCTGACGCAGCCGTTTTTCATCAGCAAAAATCCCTGACGATTTCTTCAATGCGATCGCATTCTAGTTTCAGGCGGTTCCCAGTTGGCATCTAGCACGCTCACCTGAATTGTTTAGGAACTTTGAATAATTTTTATTTTAATTTAATACGTCTAATATTTTTACATCTTTTACTAGAAGCATACTTCTAGATTAAGTATTTATATTTAATTCTTGTCTCAATAGTGACTAAATCTAGACACTAAATTCAGAACGCAAGCCAATCGCTACATTTCATCCAAAAGTTGCGGCTTGGCGCGATGTCTAGGTTGGGCTGCACCTACGCACTTACAAAATTAGCTGCAAGTATATGTTAACTAAGCAGCTAGATAATAATTGACAATTAAAAATTAAAAATCAAAAAATTCCTGATTTTTAATTTTTAATTTCTTTTCATTAGGGATTAATTTGTAGTTTGTGCAGCTAACATCTGCTTCAGCTTTTCTAATTCCGAAGCCCAACGGGGATCTGGACGAATAGCGTCTGAATCTGTGGTTGTCGTGCTGCTTTCACGAGAACCGCCACCGCTACTACCGCCACGACGAGGCTTCTTAGAGCTTTTCTCACGGCGGCTACCTTCTCTACTACCTTCTCTACCTTCTTTGGTAGGGCTAGGAATGGGGCTACTATTAGCAAGAGTAACTGGTTTAGGAGCTTGCTCATCGCCCTCCTCGCCTTTTGTCCGAGGTAATGCTTTCTCTAGCTTGATGGGAGTATCTTTGAACATCTGACCATTATATTTTTCAATTATTTCGTCAGCTTGTTCGTCATTGTTGACTGTAAGAAAACCGAAACCACGGCATTTGCCAGTTTTGCGGTCTTTAATTAATTTAGTTGTTACAGCATCACCTTCTGCTGCAAAAACTGCTTGCAGATCTTGACGATCTATTTCATCTTTAGGCAAATTACCTATATATAGGCGAATGGACATGAACTATACCTCCAGAGTTGAATGAACATGGCATGGCGAGAAAACAATCGCTTGGCTTTGGCTTTTAAATAGATGCTATTGACCGGGACTGCCATCAATAAATTTTTTGTTCCAAACTGTCAACCTATACAATACAGTTTTTCGTCGGGATCAAGCTTGTTTAATCTAAAGGCTCACACTATGGTGAGCTAATAACACCTTAATTCTAAGAATCGTAAATTTAATAGCCTACTGTCTGCCAAAGTACACGCTTTCTTCGATGCCCTTTTTCGCAGAAAAAAATACCACTCCTTACATTACCACGGTATTTTCTACGTAGCTAGTTTAGCGCCTAAATTTCCGACGTTAGTATTACTGCATCGTAACATAAAAGACATTACTTTTATCCAAGGGGGGATATTTTGAAACAAAAACGGCCACTTGCTGGTTAATTAGCTGCTGTGTTGGAAGGATAAAAAGCATCCAAACTCATAACAAAGCGATGATGCTGAGTTATATAAGTTGCTATTGTTTGTGTGAATAAATGTAACATTTGGAAACAAAACCTGCAACTTTTCTTTACATTCCGATTTGCCCAATGCCTAGTGACTAACCAGTGAGAAAAACGTATGCACCCCAAGCCTGTGCTGCAACTGCCAAAAAAATAGACCAAATAGGATGAGGGCTATGAATGGTTTTACCACTTTGAGTTTCCAGGGTTTGGATGTCGATCCAAGGTGTTGCTCCTCGCCGGAACCAACCTGTGACGATAATTTGCCGACCGATCAGATCCTGGTGATTAACTGGCTGTCCCAGCCAAGTGATGTGGTGTAATTTTACTAAACCTGCGCTGGATTGGAGGATTAAATCTTGCGCTAAGGAGTTGCTAGTGCCTTGACGACCTAATAATTTGCCTACAAGACGCACGCTGATACTGTCAATTGGTAAGGCAGAAGGGTCAGATAATAGGTTGGGTAAGCAGTCGTCAGTTTGCACAGTGTCAGGTTTAATATCGGGGAAGAAAAAATTAATCCGCATCACTGTACCGATGCTAAAGCCAATCAGAAGGCAGCCGGTAACGAAAGACCAATCTTCATATATCCACTTTAGATTTAAAAACTTGAGTGCGAATGCTATTTGCCACGTCAGCCAGACTAAAGCTGCAAATAAAATCCCTAAAGGAATTCCCAACCAGGGAGCGATTTGTAGTAAGAAAGACTGACGCTTAACTTTTGATGGAACGCTAGCAAAATGTAGTTCGGTGTCTAAATGCCAGTGACGCGCTATTTGGCAGAGGCGATCGCAGCGAACACCGATTAGGGGATGGCTATTATTAATCATAAACCATCGGCGATAGGGATTGACAGTATCCCATTTCAAAAAGGATTCAAAAGATAAATTACTGGCAATAGTGCCTAAAGAGAGGCTCTGTTGGTGGCTGACTGGTATCAGAAGATTTAAGCTTTCTAGTTGCCAACTGGTATGTTCTTGTTTTTCGATATCAGCTGCAATGCCAATGGCAATTTTGAGTAAGGCGCGAATCAGCGCATTGGGATTACCAGTAATTTCAGCGGCGACGCGATCGCTATAATAAAGCCGCAACTGCGACAGCCACAATGCAGTTCCAGTCAGCAAACACCAAACTGCATAAATTAGGCTAGCTAGAATTGTCAACGGCAATCGCCAAATTTTCCCTGATATTTTGTCTCCCCACTTCGACACTTGCTGATATAGCTTATGAGTTGGTAGTGTCACTAGCAGCAACAAAGACATCACAGCAAAATCCCAGTGAGCAATATGCCCTAGCTGCGTGGCGTAGATAATGGCGATTTCATCATCTGCTAGTTGCTCTAATAATCCTTGACTCACAACAATCCTGGCATTACGTGGTAAACTACCATAGGTCAGGATAATTGGTGCAGCCATTGGCAAAATCCGCAGTTTGGGTAACGGCCAGTGTTGTTGTTGGCAGCAACGTTGTAATACCCGAACCGCTTCGCGGCTATGGGCATTCAATACATCTTTGGAAAATTCTCGCTGACCATAGAAGTTCGCTAGTAGCAGATCCAGCAACCAAGGTGATACTCCAATCAAAATCACCAATACTATTAACAACAATTTAGTAGGGTCGCGGTATAAAAGCTGCAAGGGTTCCAGATATGGTAGTTTGACCAAAGTCTGATTGATAAATCCTAGTGCTAACTCGAGCATTTCCCGCATTACCCAAAACAGAGCAATGAATGTTCCAACCGCCAGCAGCCGCAAGGGTATTAATTTCGGCTTACGCAGGGGTTGCCATGCTTTGGCGCGTTTTGCTTGTCGCCAATAGATAACGCCGAATAGTTTGGCTTGGGTGCGGGTAACGGAACCCATAAAGCCGTTTAGAGGCGCAGCAGTTGGAGGTGGTGGTAGTGGTGTCGCTACTGTAGCTTTGAGCCTAACTAGTGGCACCATTGGCGGGGTGTCATCGCTTTTGGTTTCTATTACTTGATCATTTGGCTTTTCCTCTAATGTAGGAGTTTCCGGGGGAATAACTGGGGGAGAATCTGGGGTTGAATTATCAAAGGCAACAAATCCAGTTTCGACATTTTTTGGTTCTTGATCAGGCTTTTTACGTTTTGTCAGGTGTTCAAGAGCGCGTTTTGCCCACTCTTGAACTTGTGGATTGTTACTCTCAATGAGATTCTGGGAAATAGCGATCGCTTTGGGAACTTCGCCACTGCGAGCATAAGCCATCACTAAACCGACTTGGGCTTGTAAGCTAACAGTCGCATTGCTTTGGCTGCTAGCAATCGGTTCTAGTTGAGCGATCGCTGTTTGGTAATTTCCTTGTTTGAGGGCAACTAAACCAGCCTCCAAAGACGATTTGGCGTGTGAAGGCATACAAATTCTGGCACTCCAATCTCTTCTAAGTGATCCACATTTGGAACTCAACCGCGCCCAAGTTTTGCTTGTCAAGTGAATGATCAAGATTGAATTCAGGAGTCAGTCGTCAGAATTCAGTTGAGTCTTCTGTAGAAATAATTCTGAGTTCTGAATTCTGTATTCTTCTTCATTCCTCCACTGGTTGTTGACTAGAAAATACTGGTGCGATCGCGCTTAATTTGAACTCTGGATGGTCGCCCAATAACTGTTGACAATTCCATTCATTGCGGAATAGCAACACTGGGCGTCCCATGCTGTCTTTAACTGTAGTGGTATTGAATATTCGTCCCACCTTTTCTAATGCTTCCCAACCACCCTCAACCCAACGGGCGACAGTGTAGGGTAATAACTCTAGTAAGGTTTCTACACCATACTCATTTTGTAAGCGAAACTGCACCACTTCAAATTGCAACTGACCCACCGCCGCCAAAATTGGATCGCGCTTGGCTTCATCAGTTGAATACATAATTTGCACAGCACCTTCTTCGCGCAATTCCGCAACGCCTTTTTGGAATTGTTTAGACTTCGAGGGGTTGGGATTCCTGAGCGTCGCAAACAGTTCCGGCGAAAAATACGGAATCCCCTCATATTCGAGCTTCTGCCCCGTGTAAATGGTATCCCCGATTGCAAAAACACCGGGATTATTCAAACCGATCACATCACCAGGATAAGCCACATCAATAGATTCCCGCTCTTGGGCAAAGAGTTTTTGCGGGCGAGACAAACGGATGGGTTTACCGATGCGAGCGTGATTCACCATCATATCTTTTTCAAACTTACCAGTGCAGACCCGGATAAATGCGACGCGATCGCGGTGTTTCGGGTCCATGTTCGCTTGCAGTTTGAAAACAAACCCCGAAAACTCCGGGTATGTAGGGAGAAGTTCGCCAACACTACTGCTGTGAGAACCGGGTTTCAGGGCATAGTCGAGGAAGTACTTGAGGAATAACTCTACACCAAAGTTAGTCATGGCGCTACCAAAGAACACAGGCGTCATTTTGCCTTGGTGGATCAACTCTAAATCTAGCTCTGGCCCAACTCCATCTAACAGTTCTAAATCATTTTTAAGTTGGTAGTAGAGTTCTTGATCTAGCTGCTCTTCTATTTTCGGATCACCTAATTCCACTATGGTATCACGGGCTTCTCGGCTGCCGTGGGCGCTGCGTTCAAATAAATGAATTTGTTGTTTGTGTCGGTCAAAAACACCTTTAAAGCGATCGCCCATCCCAATCGGCCAGTTGACTGCATAGGTTTGCAATTTCAATTCTTGCTCAATTTCATCCAATAGTTCTAAAGGTTCTCTTCCTGGGCGATCAAGCTTGTTGATAAATGTAAAGATCGGGATACCCCGCAACTTACACACTTCAAACAATTTACGGGTTTGGGGTTCCAAACCTTTTGCCGCATCAATCAGCATCACTGCATTATCGGCGGCGGCAAGGGTGCGATACGTATCTTCACTGAAGTCTTGGTGTCCGGGAGTATCTAATAAATTTATTTGACAGTTCCGGTATTCAAATTGCAACACTGTGGAGGTAATGGAAATACCCCGTTGTTGCTCCATAGCCATCCAGTCAGAGGTAGCTTTGCGTTGTGCCCGTCGCGCCTTAACCGCCCCAGCCTCGTGAATGGCGCCTCCGTACAATAGTAGCTTTTCTGTCAGTGTAGTTTTACCCGCATCAGGGTGAGATATAATTGCAAAGTTGCGGCGAAGTTCAACCGCTTGAATAAGTTCAGACTCAAGTTCAGTAGACATAAGTGTATTTGTTTGTTAGCTAACTTAATTTTTTTTGACTCTGGCAAGTCTTTTAATCTTAAGACAACGATGCTCGTGATAGGGTCGTAATATAACTAATAATCTAACTAAATAGGAGAAAGGAATGTACGAAACAGACAAGCGAAAGCTTCTATCCGCCTTATCGCATGGAGCCATTTTTCTCAGCACAACTTTTGTATCTGTAGGTATACCTATTGCCATACTGTTCGTATCTGATGATCCTGTTGTTAAAGAAAACGCCAAAGAATCGATCAATTTCCACTTTAATGTCTGGCTTTATGGAGGGATTCTCGGAGCGCTGTTTTTTCTATTCGGTTGGTTAGTATTACCTCTATTATTGCTTGGCCCACTAGCAGGCATCGGGTATTTGTTGCACTGGGGATTAACAATTTGGGCACTCATCGGAGTTTTCAGCAATCCTGATATACCCTTCCGTTATCCTTACATTTTCCGAGTTTTTTAGCACAAATTTATCAAGATTGGGCATGGGGCATTGGTCAGTTATTTTTTATTAAGCTGTTGTGCCTTTAGTTTGCACACAACCAATCGCCAGGATTTTGCCAACAGAGGATCTTACAATTTTGTTAGCGCAGCGTAAAGCCAACAGCATGGCTTCTCTACGAGAGTCCGCGTACTCTTACAGAGAAGCAAGCTACGCTTTTAGCGTCTCGTAGAGAACGTCATTTGGAATTGCTTATCCCCATGCTCTATTACCTACTTACTTCAATTAATTTGGGGGATTTGTAATATTGTTTTTTTTCAGTTCGTCAGATAGATGTCAACCAAGCTGTACAATACAAAATTGCCCTACACCTTGATTAAGAGTAGGACAAAGGACAGTTAAGCACTGTTTGTAGTCTGTGTGACGGCAGGAAAGTTTTAACCTGCTTTTGTGACGCTTTATTTTGTGTCCATTTGCGTTGTTTTTCTTCATAAAATTTTATGTTTCCTATACATCGCCCCCGTCGTCTGCGTACCCATCCTCAACTGCGTCGGATGGTTCGTGAAACTGTTTTGACAACAAGCGATTTAATTTACCCATTATTTGCCGTACCAGGTGAGGGAATCGCTAATGAGGTGAAATCGATGCCCGGAGTCTACCAACTTTCGGTAGATAAAATTGTCGAAGAGGCCAAAGAAGTTTATGACTTAGGAATTCCTGCGATTATTCTATTTGGTATTCCGGCTGATAAAGATGTGGATGCCACTGGCGCTTGGCATGATTGCGGTATTGTCCAAAAAGCAGCGACGGCGGTAAAAGCAGCAGTGCCAGATTTGATTGTAATTGCTGATACTTGTTTGTGTGAGTACACCAGTCATGGTCATTGTGGTTATCTGCAAGTTGGTGATTTGACAGGACGGGTTTTAAATGACCCAACTCTGGAATTGTTGAAAAAAACAGCAGTTTCCCAAGCAAATGCCGGTGCTGATATCATCGCGCCTTCGGGGATGATGGATGGCTTTGTGCAGGCAATTCGTGTGGGTTTGGATGAGGCAGGATTCCAAGATACGCCGATTATGTCTTATGCTGCTAAATATGCTTCGGGTTATTATGGCCCATTTCGGGATGCAGCAGACTCGACACCGCAGTTTGGGGACAGAAGAACTTACCAAATGGACCCAGGTAATGCCCGCGAAGCCATCAAAGAAGTTGAATTGGATATCGCTGAAGGTGCTGATATGCTCATGGTTAAGCCAGCCTTGGCATACATGGATATTATCTGGCGGGTGAAGGAAGCGAGTAATTTACCAGTTGCGGCTTACAATGTTTCTGGTGAGTATGCGATGGTGAAAGCTGCGGCTCTCAATGGGTGGATTGATGAAGAGCGGGTGGTTATGGAGACTTTAACTGGGTTTAAACGCGCTGGCGCAGATTTGATTTTGACTTATCATGCCAAAGATGCGGCGCGATGGTTAAAGTAATGTATGCTATTGAGTAAGTATTTAAAAAATCTCACGCACAGGAGCAGAGTTGTGTTTTGGTGTTTGGGCGTGAGATTTTTTGTATTTTGGCTTGGCTGGTGCGAAATTCAAAAAAAAATTAACTAATCCGCGTTATACTTGTCGTACGTATATTGCAAGTACGATAAAAGTTATGCTCAGTGTCAGGCTGGACGAAGAAACAGAACGGCAGCTAGCTGATATCTTGGCTTACGAGCAAACGGACAAGAGTGAGTTGATTCGACGGTTGATTGGTGAACGCTGGTTGACCTTGCAAGCAGGTAAAACTTTGATTGAGAGGCGGGGTGGACACCCTGAACATCTCCTGCAAGATGCACCAACGGATTTATCGGAACGCTCAAACCGTAAGAAAGCGATCGCTCAATATCTCAACAAGCGCCACCCATGACCTATTATCCGCTTATACTCGCGGATAGCGGCTTTTTGTTTGCGTACTACAGCGCTAGAGATCAGCATCATCAACAGGTGCGTCGCTTCTTTGAGAACTGTACTTCTAGGCTAGTGACTACGCCCATTTGTATTGCAGAAGTGGTGTGGTTGCTCAACTTTAATTGGCGTACACAAAATGAGTTTCTTTTAGACGTTGCTAAACACCTCTACGAGTGTGAGCAATTATTGTCGCAAGATTTTTCGCGCATTGCTGAGTTGAATACTCAGTACAGATATTTACCAGGGGATTTTGCAGATTTATCCTTAATTGTCATTTCGGAACGCTTGGATATTGCTGCGATGCCTGCGGCGGGCTACGCCTACGCAACTTTGGACAGTGATTTTAATATTTATCGGCGTTATCGGAAAAAGCCATTTGAGCGGGTGTTTTAGGGATGCGATGTCTACGATGGGCTACGCCTACGCAAGTTCAATATAAGGCTAAAAAGGCTTTTTCGGTTTAAGTAACTTCAAATAGAACGCGAGATAATCCTGACTGACGAATGATAGATCGCAAAGTACCGATGCGTAATTCTTCGTAATTAGGGCTTGCTGAATAAGTCTCCAGAGCGAATCTAGAAGCCACACAGCTTACAAAATAGTAGTTTCGTCGCTTAGTTTCCCAATTTGCCCGGCGCTCGCCGACGAAAGTGCAAGGTTTTTGAACCTCTGGATGCTA
>NZ_JBGTFY010000392.1:0-10824 GCF_041747015.1 Nostoc sp. | reverse complement strand
TGTTCATCGTATATTCGTAGTGTTTGGTAAAAAAGGAGTCAATGTCAAAAATGATTACATTGGAGGCACAAAAGCCACTGACAATCCCGCCCAAGGAATTTTTAGCGCCTCCTGGTGATTTCAATCCCACGCTACTGCTGTTTTTCGGATCTGTGACAATGCTGGTGTTATCTAACTTTGGTTACTGGCTTTGGGAATGGCCACACTGGCTATGCTTTAGCGTTAACACAATTGCCCTCCATTGTGCTGGGACGGTAATTCACGATGCCTGTCACCAATCTGCCCATCGTAACCGAGCGATTAATGCGATGTTAGGTCATGGCAGTGCGTTGATGCTAGCTTTTGCTTTTCCAGTGTTTACGCGGGTGCATTTACAGCATCATAGATATGTCAATCATCCTAAAGACGACCCAGATCATTATGTCTCTACAGGTGGGCCTCTGTGGCTGATTGCGGTGCGCTTTTTGTACCACGAGGTGTTTTTCTTTCAACGGCGATTGTGGCGTAAATCTGAGCTATTAGAATGGTTTATTAGCCGCTTAATTGTCGGTGTAATTGTTTATATATCAGTTCAGTACCACTTTTTGGGTTACATTCTGAATTTTTGGTTCATACCGGCTTTTGTGGTGGGGATAGCATTGGGATTATTTTTTGACTATTTGCCCCATCGTCCTTTTGCGGAGCGCGATCGCTGGAAAAATGCTCGCGTCTACCCTAACCCAGTTCTGAATATTCTAATTATGGGACAGAATTACCACTTAGTTCATCATCTGTGGCCTTCTATTCCTTGGTATAATTACCAGCCTGCATATTATCTCATGAAACCTCTGTTAGATGAAAAAGGTTGTTATCAAACTTCAGGATTGTTGCAGAAAAAGGACTTTTTTGAGTTTGTTTACGACATCTTTTTAGGAATTCGGTTTCATCATCAAAAAGAATAGAGTTGTTGCACCAACGTGTCAAAAATCTCTGATTTCAACAACCACACCCGGAGCGATCGTTGCTAGGATACTGCAAACACTGGGTATCAATGGAAGTAAATCAGGCAGGCGATTACTAAACGCTACGAGAACAACGATCGCAACTCCAGTCTGTTGCAAGTTTTGCTGATATCGTAAGTTTTGGTCTGTTGTGAGGAGAATCGTGAAACTCTCCTGGATCATCAGTTGTAACAGTTCGCCATTCTTTTTGCCTGACCATCCTGTCTCCACAACTGTGCGTACCTCATAATCAGTGAGTTCACGCCTCAAGGGTCGTGGAACACACTCTATCAAAGAATTCGCATAAGCGGTCAGCATCTCCTTTGCTAATTCGAGAGCGGCGTAGGCGTAGCCCGTCGTAGACATCGCTTGCTCACGGCTGACACTGGGAAAGTGATCTAAAAACTCATCCAGTGAGTCACCCGCTTCTAGATAATCAAGCAAGGTTTTTATCGGCACACGAGTACCAACAAAAACAGGGGTTCCTCCCAATATATCGGGGTCGCTATGAACAATACGCGATGTGGATGTCATATAGTTACTTGTGTGCGACAGACTACCTTTTGATCCTAATTCTCATTGTCTCGGAAATCTCAGCATATATTTTATTATCCTTTTGCAAAGCGCGATCGCCGCTTTTCTATCGATTTATTGCTCAAGGTACAACTTCAAAAGACTGATTACCACGAAATCGATAGATGTGGAAATCTCGATCAAGAGTAAAAATTCGTCTCTGATTTAAGGTTTCAGCAGTGGCTACCAAAGAAGCATCTGCCAAATCCATTGGGATGTCTCGATATTGCTCCATCAGCGATCGCATTCTTTCCTGTTCTTCTACATTATTCTGGTGCAACAAAAGAATTTGATCAGCAACATAGCCCCATAGCTCTTGTTGTGCAGACCATCCACCATAGCGACCTAATAAATACATGGCTTCTGTAAAACAAGACCAAGTGGTTAGTAAAGGGGCTAGTAGCTGAGGTAATATATCAACACAACGTTGGTGATTGGCATCGCTTTGGTTAATTAAAGCAATCAGGGCAGAAGCATCGCAGAGCGTCACTGGTTTAACTTGAAGGGTCATACTTCGCTGACAAAATATCTGCAAAAGCTTCGCTTGTACGTTCAGACAAGTTTGCTGGCTGAAAATTTACTTGTCCTACTCTGCCTTGCAACAACTTGTCTAAGGTATCTGTAGATGCGTCACTTGGAGTTTCATTAGTCAGGATTATTAATTTTACTCGTCGTCCAGTCAGTTCAGAAGTACGCAGGAGAATCTCCTCCCATGTTCCTTCAAAAGTTTGCTGTTCCATAATTACCCTTTACTCATCGTTATAATAGTTGCCTCAAAGCATGAGCTATGCCAGATAATCATCACGCACACACCAGTTCCATCTCACGGAAAATTCTCTCACCACCAGCAGCAGGTTAAGGAGCCGCGTCAGCACACAATTCTATTCTTGTGCTGTTTGTTACATATATTTTATTTAAATAATTTACACTTTTGACTTAACTGCTGGCTGTGATGTTTGTAAAGATTGGGGCAAACTCCAGTCGGGACGCAAGCTAGCAGCGTTGCGTAAATAGATATGATGAATTGAGGCGGAGGCTGGCATATATATGTGGACTAAGAACCGGATACAGCGCTGTAAGCTGCCTTCGACGTGCATTTGCTGCACATCTAACATGGCCACATTATCCCAGCCAGGACGCGCTCTAGCGATCGCAGCTGGAAAAATAGCATCCAAATCGCGTGTCACCGAGAAAGTCACACTAATCATGTCCCTCAGCTGAAATTGATTCCGGTTTTCTAGTTCATCTAATAGTTCTGTCACTACCTCTTGCATTGTCTCAACAGTATTTTCTGAAACGGTTGTTGCTCCGCGAATAGCCCGCATTTGCCAGTCCACGCCAAAATCCTCCTTAAAACACAAAAATTAGGAGTTAGGAGTAAGAAATTGGGAGTTTTTACTCCTAACTCCTCACTTCTAACCGGAGGCGGAGCGTCTCCGGCTCCGCTCTAAACTCATACTACGGTCGATATAACCACAACGGTAAACCACTAGTAGACATTTCAAATTCGAGCCAATCAATACCAGCCCCAATTCCTGATGAAAATTGACGACTCCCTGGTACAAGGCGACTCAATAAAGGTTTACGTTCTTCTAGGGTATAGCAGAGAGTTTTTTCCGGATCAAGACCCACCAGTTCTGCTGTCCAACGACGAGCATCTTCTTCTGTACCCAGGCGGTCTACAACACCCAACTCTAGGGCTTGCTGTCCAGTAAAAATCCGACCATCGGCGAAAGTTTTCACAGTTTCTACTGCTAAAGAACGGCCATCAGCTACCGTTTGGACAAACTGCTGATAACTTGTGTCAATCAACTCTTGCAGGATGTTTGCTTCTGGTTGAGTCAGTTCCCGGTCGAAAGCCAAAATGTCTTTGTAAGGGCCAGACTTAATTACCTGGAAGGAAACACCGATTTTTTCTAGCAAGCGTTCCAAATTATTCCCACGCAGAATCACACCAATACTACCCGTAATCGTACCTGGGTTGGCGACGATGTGTTCGGCTCCCATGCCGATGTAGACTCCTCCAGAAGCCGAAATATTGCCAAAGCTAGCGACGATTTTAATTTTTTCGCGCAAACGCTTCAGGGCGCTGTAGATTTCTTGGGAGTCTCCGACTGTACCGCCAGGGCTATCGATCCGTAGCAATAATGCCGGAAACTTTTTTTCTTCTACAGTTTTCAGGGCTTCTAGGACGCGTTTGCGAGTAGCACCGGCGATCGCACCAGTAATTTCAATCCGCGCAATTTGTTTTCTAAACTTGGGCTTAAACGGCCAAATCATGAGCTGTCAACATACCTCGTAATAAACTTAATATAAGATGCCCAGCGGTCAGACGACTTGCTTTACTTTGTTAAGAAACGTGAGCAGGCATTGTGTTCATCAGGATTTTAAGGAAATTTTTATATTTTGTCGGGTGTTTTATCTGATATTCTCAATGAATGCTAATCAAGTCTTTAAGTATTACAGCTAACACCAAAATGCCAAACTCTAGTTTAGCGTCCAGCGTGATGATTTAGCACAGGCTATTTTTGCTATCTTGCGGGATTCAAAATTCATCAACCCTTGGTATTGTGCCTTTTTAGCCTCTTGAGAATCAGTTTGCCACGAGCGTACATTTATACATCTCGTTAGTAATTAATAACTAATAAATAATACGTATCTAATCACTAATTTCGGCGCTCAATTTAATTAATAAAAATCCATTTAGCAACACCAATCGCTTATCTAAGTTAAGACCAGTAATACTTTCACCTTTAGAAAGATCACTTTTTCTTCTCTTGTACAGCCGATGAATATTTGACGAAGCTGTTTTTACTACTTATGAATCTATTCGTAAAATTTGACACCGATAATAAACGTACATATCAAACAGTGCCCCGACGAAACTACAGGTCAAGCTAATCACAAATAATCCGCGCAGGGGAGTACCACTGCCAAAGGTAGCAAGGAAGTGCATGATCTGAGTAGCGATCGCCTCAGTTAACTCTTGTAAGCCAGGGATGTTACCAATGAGAGATAGAAAGAGCAATCCGCCACCAACTACGAAGATGGGAGCAACAAAACTAAAAGTGATTGTGAGTAGCAGGGAGCGGAAAAAGTTAATGAAAATAGTCATTTAGAACAAACTCCGTGACTAGAAATGACAATAGCTGGATATCGGTTTGTCATTTTCTACGATACGTGCGATCGCTTCGGAGCAGCCAATATGTCAAAAATCTTAAATCTTCATTAAAAGAAATGGCTATCAGCTACAGCATATGCTAGGGATATAAAAAATTATTTGAATCTATAAAAGCCATGCAAAATAAGGGTTATAGCCGAGGTTAGCCCCTATTTATGACTTTACAGCCCGTTTAATAACAGCTTCATATTCTGAGAACATTTTTAACTTAAGTTAATATTTAGCCTGATTAGGAAAGATGAAGAAGTGAGGAAGTGAGAGAAGAAAGAATAACCAATGCCCAATGTCCCATTTCCCATTCCCCATGACTTCCGCTATTCTTAAGGCAGTTACCGAGTTAGCTACAGAACATTGAACCAGACTACATCCAAATCCAGTTTAGGAGAATGGAGTCAGCGGTTGCTGGCAGCAATCTTTCTGGGTGGGCAAGTACTAGTTCACCTATTGAGAGGCAAAATTCATCGGCGCAACACCTTAGAACAAATGGCAGCAGTTGGGCCAGATTCCCTATTTATTGCCCTGGTGACGGCTATTTTCGTCGGCGCGGTGTTTACCATTCAGGTAGCGCGAGAATTTATCAACTTTGGTGCCGGAAACATTATCGGCGGAGTGCTTTCCGTAGCGTTAACACGAGAACTCGCTCCCGTGTTGACAGCAGTGGTTTTGGCGGGGCGAGTCGGTTCTGCCTTTGCAGCCGAAATCGGCACCATGCGGGTAACAGAACAAATCGATGCCATGTTGATGTTAAGAACAGATCCAATCGATTACTTAGTTATCCCCCGCGTCCTTGCTTGCTGTTTAATGCTGCCAATTTTAACCCTCCTCTCTTTGGTGACAGGGATGTTCGGAGGATTAATAATTGCGACAAATATCTACAATATGTCTGATACGGTATTTCTAGAGTCAGCCCGTAACTTTCTGGGGATCTGGGATATTTTTAGCGCCATGATTAAGGCGTGTTGCTTTGGTATTTTCATAGCTGTAATTGGTTGCAGTTGGGGCTTGACGACAACAGGAGGAGCCAAAGGTGTAGGACAGTCAACCACAACCGCCGTTGTGACTGCCTTGCTGGTTATATTTGTGAGCAACTTCTTTCTTTCGTGGTTAATGTTTCAGGGGGCTGGTAACGCATTGCTTCAAGGACTCTAAGATTTAGGAGTTATGAGTTAAAACTCCTCACTCCTCATTCCTAACTCCTAACTCCTAAAATAGGAGAGATATCTACTAACAAAGCAGGACTTAAGACTGTGACATCTTCATTTGCTCCTACCTCCACTTCAACTGTGGAACTCAAGCCTAGTTACAATATACCTATAGTGTTGGTGATTGCTGCTATTCCACTACTATTGGTACAACCGTGGGTAGGCTTGGCTTTCACACTGTTTGGTTTGTTTCTCATGTTTCAAGCGTTAACGCTGCGTTTGCAATTTACCGCCACCGACTTAGATATTTACAGAGGCGAAAAATTGATTCGGCGCTTTCCCTACCAGGAATGGCAAAACTGGCGAATCTTCTGGAATAGAGTCCCCATACTGTTTTACTTTAAAGAAATTAAAAGTATTCACTTTTTGCCGATTTTATTTGACCCTAACACCTTAAAAACTTGCTTAGAACAACGTTGTCCACGTACTTAGTGCTGAGTCTTTTCGATCTAGACTCATAACTCAGCACTCATGGCTTAAAACTTGAAGAGCGTGTCAATTGTAATTATTTCTGAAAGCTATTTATTCGCGTCATAGGAATTACACTACTGTTTATGAACCCAGAGGCATCTCAAACCCCAGAACCAATTGATGAGTGGTTGGCAGAAAAACAACAACAGAGCAATGCAGAGCAATATCCACTAAATCCATCTGTTGAGTCAGTGGTAGAAACAGGAGCCATTAGCTCATCAGAAGACTATGCAACTTTTAACCCACTCATCTCCAATGCACAAGAGGTAGATTCTACAGTAGAGCCAACAGAAAATTCTAATGGTGAGTTTGTGGCGGAGTTAGAAACCGAAACTGCTGTGCTGGGGTCAGAATCACAGGATGGTTTACTATACGCCAAAGCAGAGCAGCGAGTGATAGAGTTGCAGAATGCTGAAGCAGCCCTCAAGTCAGAAATAGCCAAGCTGCAAGCTTCTTACAAAAATATTCAGGCACAACTAAGTGAAACTCAAACTTCGCTGGGACGACTCGTACAAGAGTCGCTTGTGCAGTTAGAACAGCGCAAACAAGCTCTACAAATTTCTATAGAACAGCTAGAACGTCGTCAAGAACGTATCCGCAACGAGATGCGAACCACTTTTGCAGGAACATCCCAAGACTTAGCAATTCGGGTGCAGGGTTTTAAAGACTATCTCACAGGTAGCTTACAGGATTTGGCTTCTGCCGCCGAGCAGTTGCAACTAGCGCCAACTGTGGTAGAACGAGAAAAACCATCTGTAAAAGAGGCTAAACCAGCTGAACCCCAGCCGGGAATACCGCAATTTGCTCAACAGCAGTTTCAAGATACTACAAAGCAAATTCGCCGTTTAATTGACCAATACCGCAACAAACCAGATTACTACGGTTCGGCGTGGCAACTGCGCCGCACGTTTGAACCAGTCCACGCAGAACGAGTCTCCAACTGGTTTTTTAACCAAGGGGGACGGGGTGGTTTGCGGACAATGGGTAGCCGCTTACAAAATGTCCTGATTGCCTCAGCCGCAATTTCGATATTACACAAGCTCTATGGCGATCGCGTCCGTACTTTAGTTTTAGCTAATACACCGGAGCGATTAGGTGAATGGCGGCGCGGCTTACAAGATTGTTTAGGAATCGGTCGTCCAGATTTCGGGCCAGACCGGGGCGTGGTATTATTTGAGGCATCTGATGCTGTGGCTCAGAAAGCAGACAGATTGACGAAAGCCAATCAACTGCCTTTGATTATCATTGACGATTCTGAGGAGCAAATCAGTTTATCACTGCTGCAATTTCCTCTGTGGTTAGCCTTTGCGCCCGACCCCAAAGCCGTGAGAAACTATGATGATGACTTTTAATTAGTCATTGGTCATTGGTCATTAGTCAAGAGTAATACCTCTTGACTTTTTCAAATTTCAAATTTTGAATTGTTTATTATGGCTATTTGGTTAACTCTGTGCGGGGCAATTGTTGTCATAGCTTACCTATTGGGTTCTTTTCCCACTGGGTACATTGCTGTAAAGCAGTTAAAAGGTATTGATATTCGGGAAGTTGGTTCAGGCTCTACTGGCGCAACTAATGTGCTCAGAACTTTGGGGAAAGGGCCAGGAGCATTTGTTTTAGTACTTGATTCCTTAAAAGGAGTATTAGCGATCGCTCTAGTTTACTGGTTATTTACTTTTAATCCAATTCAAAATTATATCCCCCCAACGGTAGATGCAAAACTGTGGCAACCGTGGTTAATTACTTTAGCTGGGTTAGCTGGCATCCTGGGACATAGTAAATCGATTTTTTTAGGCTTTACTGGTGGTAAATCTGTTGCTATCAGCTTGGGGGTTTTATTGGCAATGAGTTGGCAGATAGGTTTAGCAACAGCGGGTGTGTTTGCCGTTGTCGTGGCAATATCGCGGATTGTTTCTTTGAGTTCAATTTCAGGTGCGATCGCTGTTCCCATTTTCATGGTACTTTCGCATCAACCGTTACCATATATTCTGTTTGGGATTGTCGGTAGCTTATATGTAATTTTTCGTCATCGCAGTAATATTGAACGACTGCTTGCTGGTACTGAATCAAAAATTGGGCAAAATTTAACGACTGAACCAGAACAAACTACATAACTAGATCAGACTTACGCATAGGCACAACTCATTACTTATTAACTAATTCCGTGGATCTAAATCCCTGTTACGAATTACCCTCTAAGCTAGGATTTTAGTAATACAAGTCCTTTGATAACCCATGAATGGATCAAACCGATTAGCGAAGGAATCCTTGCCAACATCCCAGCAAGCAGAACATTCCCATAGTCACGATGCAAAGCACGAGCATCCAGATCATACTCATGGGACTGGAGAATTAGCTCATCCTCACATCCATAGCGAAGAGTCTTTACGACGAATTGTCAATCGCTTATCGCGTCTAGAAGGACATATTCGTGGTATTAAAACAATGGTGCAGCAAAATAGCCCTTGTCCTGATGTGTTGTTGCAAATCGCCGCAGTGCGCGGCGCATTGGATAAGGTAGCGCGAATTGTTTTGGATGAACATTTAACTGAGTGTATTGGTAGAGCCGCCCAAGAGGGTAATATTGATGTCGAAATTAAGCAGTTAAAAGCTGCTTTAGATAGATTTTTGCCTTAGTTTTAAACAAAAGAAAATTAAAAATTAGCTATTATTACAACCCAAATTGTGAAAAGCAAATATTTTGATTTTAGTTAAGGGTAATGTTTTTATCAACATTATGCTTATAAAAAATTACAAATTTAACTATTCTTTAATTGGCAAACTAGATAAACCGTTGATTCTTTTTCTGCACGGTTTTATGGGTAACATTGAAGAATTTAATGAAGCCACTAAATTACTCTCCGACGATTTTTCTCATTTGAAAATTGACCTTCCCGGACACGGCAAAACTCAATTGTTAGGTAGAGATGAATACTATACAATGGCAAATACTGCCTATGCTTTAATCAACTTATTAGATGAATTAAAAATTACTAGATGCTTCTTAGTTGGTTATTCAATGGGTGGGAGATTAGCTTTATACCTCGCCCTGCATTTCCCAGAACGTTTTTATAAAGTTGTGTTAGAGTCAGCTTCTCCGGGTTTGCCAACAGAAGCAGAACAATTAGAACGAATTAAATTTGACACGCAAATAGGTAAGAAATTAACAGGAAGCCTTGAAAAAAGCGATTTTGCTGCTTTTCTCTCAAATTGGTATAATCAGCCGATTTTTGGTTATATAAAAAATCGTCTAGAATACGATCGCATGATAAAAAGTAGATTGCAGAATAATCCTATTGAATTAGATAAATCATTGCGCTTTATGGGTACTGGATGTCAACCTTCTTTGTGGCAAAAACTTAAAGATAATAAAATTCCGATACTTTTATTAGTTGGTGAATATGATCAAAAATTTATCGCTATTAATACAGATATGTCTAAAATATGTAAATTTTCCCAGCTAAAAATAATTAGTAATGCTGGACATAATATTCACTTTGAAAATACCTTGGAATTTGTGGAAAGTATCAAATATTTTTTTCCACAGCAATTGAAAAACTAGGATAGTCTCATGGCTTCTTTGGTGGCTTATTTACTGGCTTACTGGAAGAAGTTGGGGTTGCTAGTTGCTTAACTGCGGTTAATTCTTCTTGCAACATTTTTTGGTAAACTTTAGGCAAAGAGCTACTAACAGAATTAGTTTCTATACCATATCCTAGACTCGTCCAGGTGGGAGAGAGTCGTCGCAAAACATCATTTAACTTCTTCTGACGCAACAGTTGAGATATATTAGTTCCCCAAACTTTAGAATCATTCAACCAACGATAAACTACCACGTCTTGATACTCTGCTTCAAAACTATAATTAGTCCAAAACATCATCTGCATCGGGTTTGGGTGATAATGGGGAGCTAAACGATACCAAGTAATGTTGATAATTTGATATCTGCCAGCAGCCGTAGAACAATTACCTGTGTTAGGCCCTGTGAGAATTGTGACGCATATCTCAGGATGTCGGGTCAGGTCGTTGACTTGCTGTCCACCATATAACAGAGAATAGGGACGATTGCCACTTGCCTCACTCGCTGAGATAGTTCGCATCAAAGCGCGGATATAGGGGTCGCCCTGTTTCATCACCAAAGGCGGTTGTTTGACTTCAAAGATGGGATCGGAAGGCGATCGCAAGTCTCCAATATACCATTGCAACAAATACACAAAGCCGAGAAGCGCGGCTATTGGCCCAATAAATTTTTCAACGCCTTTGAATTTAAAGCCTTTCAGAGTCCGACTCCTTCAAATTCGCTCTCTTAGCTAACAATAAAAATTGACGAACTCATTCTGACAAAGTTCATTAGTTACTCCTGACTCCTGTAGAGACGCGATTCATCGCGTCTCTACTTGTTGATTAGGCGACGTTGGCA
>NZ_JBGTFY010000391.1:0-9045 GCF_041747015.1 Nostoc sp. | reverse complement strand
ACGCAGTTTTGCTCCAACTACAACAGAAATGGTTGATCAACTAATCTCAGTTGCACTCGAATTAATAAATCCTCAACATTTAAGAAACTGGTTTGCTAGTTGTTGCTACTGTACCTCATAATAGCCGGAAGTGCTGTAAGCGCGCTAAACGCCTCGTAGTTCATTAACTGTTCTCTTGAAAGTAGAAATATCGGCATTAATCTGTGCGATTTTAATAGACAAAGCTTTGGGCGTAAAATTCGCTGAACTCACTTTCAACAATATTTATACTTAATTTGTGCTGATACTTACAAAAGCCCCAGTTCTGGTTCGGTCAGATAATTAGCCTCAATATATGATAATACATCACAAATACCACAATGTCTTGAAGAACTTTGGGGAGTTGAAAAAACTCTAATAAACTCTATTTAGCTCCCATTTGAGCTATGTTAGTTCGATAGTTAATAGCTATAGGAAACGCTATAATATTTTTGCCTACTAGGTAATGGGAATGAATCAGCAGCTAGGCAAGCATTTTATGAAATTAATCTTTGGACTGAAACAATCGCTTAGTCGCGGACAAAGAGAACTGATTACTGCTGCTAGTATTGCAGTCTGCGTCCTGCTTTTGCACTCTATCGGATTATTACAATCTTTAGAGTTGGCAGCTTTAGATCAATTTTTCCGCTTACGTTCAGATGAAGGGATAGAAGAGCGTATTACTATTGTAGCAATTGATGAAGCCTCTTTAGACGAAGTAGGTTCGTGGCCGATTCCAGATCGGAATATTGCCCAGTTGTTGCAGAAATTAAATGTCCACAAACCTCGTGCTATTGGCTTAGATATCTACCGAAATTTGCTAGTAGAGCCTGGCAATCAGGAACTACGTAATGCTTATAAGTCAATATCAAACTTAATTGGTATTGAACTATTGGCAAATGACAAAAACGCTAATGTTTTATCTCCACTGGGGCTGAATATCAACCAAGTGGGTTTTAACAACGTGTTGTATGACCCTGATGGTAAAGTGCGTCGCAGCTTGTTGTATTGGCACGTTAATAATCAGGTACACGAAAGTTTTGCCTTAAAGCTGGCTTTATTGTATTTAACATCAGAGGACATTACTCCCACCAAAGCAAAAAGCAATCCTGAGTATTTGCAATTGGGTAAGGCAGTATTTACTCGTTTTGAGGCTAATGATGGTGCTTATGTGGGGGCTGATGATAGAGGCTATCAAATTTTGTCTAATTTTCCTAAACCCAGATGTCAAAGTTCATCTGGAGAATTCTGTAGTTTTCACCAAGTATCGATGAGAGATGTACTAGCAGATAAAGTCGAAGAAAACTTAATCAAAGATCGGATTGTACTAATTGGTTCCACTGCACCCAGTCTCCAGGATTTTGTATTCATTCCCTACTCCAGCAGTTTGATGGGTACGGCAAAACCTGTACCTGGTATTCAACTGCAAGCTTATTTTATTAGTGAGTTAATCTCAGCTGCTCTTGGTGGACGACCGTTACTCAAAGTCTGGACTAACTTAGTAGAATACTTGTGGATTTTTGTCTGGTCTTATGTGGGAGCCGCTACCACATGGCGGATAAGACACGTAACTAGGAGTTTTTTCAGTATCCTAGTTTCTTGCTTTCTATTGACCCTTAGTGCCTACCTTGCTTTCTTGTCCGGTTGGTGGATACCGATCATTCCTTCATTGTTTACTTTTGGCAGTTCAGCTATTTGGATGACCAGTCATATTGCCCATGTGCAGGAAGAGTGGAAACGTTCCAAAGAGTTTTTGTACCACGTAATTAACACGATTCCCGATCCAATTTTTGTGAAAAATCAAAAACACCAGTGGATTGTTTTAAATGAGGCATATTGTCGATTCATCGGCTATTCTAATAAGTTGTTAATTGGAAAATCAGACTATGACTTTTTCCCTAAATATGAAGCCGATGTATTTCGACAACATGATGATCTGGTTTTTCGGACTCAGCAACCCCAAGAAAATGAAGAAGAATTTACAAATGCAGATGGTCAAACTTATCAAATTGCCACTAAGCGATCGCTCCACAAAGATTCATCTGGCAATTTCTTTTTAGTTGGGGTGATGCGAGATATTACTAAGCGCAAGTTGATGGAGGAACAACTCAAACGTAATGCTGATGAACTATTCCGTTCTAACAATGAATTGAAACTCAAAGAAGATCACTTGCGTTATTTAGCGTATCACGATACCCTCACCGGTCTATCCAATCGCAAATTTTTTGCCGAACAATTGTACGACTCGTTACATTGGGCGCAACACCACAACTTGCTGCTAGGACTGCTATTTATTGATCTAGATGGCTTTAAGCAAGTCAATGATACTCTGGGTCACGAGAGGGGCGATCGCTTGCTGATAACTATTGCTGGGCGACTCAGCAACTCTTTACGCGCTAGTGATACAGTCTCTCGTTTAGGTGGCGATGAATTTACGGTGATTTTACGGGCAATTCCTAATGTCCAAATAGCAGCTAAAATCGCCGAAAAAATTCTAATCAGCATTAACAAGCCAATTGTTTTGGATGGCTATGCAATTAGAGTTTCCGCCAGTATTGGCATTAGTGTCTACCCATACAACAGTCAAGACAGTGAAACTTTGATAAAACAAGCAGATGCCGCAATGTACCGTGCCAAACATCTGGGTAAAAATCGCTACGAATTTGCTTAGTTAGTCAAGAGTTAAGCCTCCAGACTCTTCTCATTATCTGCTTATACTTTAGTCGAAAAATTCCAGCAGTGAAGTCAGAGTGCGATGCCTACGGCGGTAAACTACGCGCCTTCCAGTCAAAATAGCATTACACCCATTTCGCTAAATGCTTGATTTATGTCAAACTCTACTATTGAGCAACACTTTTATCAAAGGCGATGATGGGATTTGAACCCACGTCCAGCTGATTACGAATCAGCTGCTCTACCACTGAGCCACATTTGCGTACACAATCTAAGAGCATAACATGATTTAATTATGGTAGATCAAAATCCCAAAAATCGACTTAAGCCTGAACAATATGCCAGCCTCAAAGCAGAAATGGCAGCCCCATATCGCGGCTTACGACAATTTATCTACATCGCTTTCGGTGCTTCTGGTTTGATTGGCGCATTCATCTTTTTTTTCCAACTGCTTGCCGGAAGGGATGTTGACAGCGCTTTGCCTAATTTGGCTCTGCAATTAGGAATCGTTGCCTTGATGGTCTTGCTCTCGCGCTGGGAATTAAGTCGAAAAAATTCAGCAGTGAAGTGAGAGTGCGATGTCTAGGACGGGCTTTGCCTACGCAATTCCTTCGACAACAGAATTATACCAAGTTTTAGATAGTCTCACCTCTGGAAAATGAGCGTAGGCGTAGAGCGGCTTTTTACAGATATTGCTCCTAAAGATGAGAGTAAAGTTACCCTCATAGTCGTAGATTTTCTGTCTTGGAGTTACGATCAAATAGTAAAACGTTGTATCTGATATAGAAAATCATGCTACCTTTTAAGAAAAAAATTGTGACTGATGAAGCCATGCGTCCGGTAGCAGTGTTGATTGATTATCAAGACTGGCAGCAAATTGAGAAGATATTAGAAGCTCATCAATCACAACAAAAACAAGAGTTTAATTTAAACGAGTATGCGGGTGTAATTCAACTAGCTCAAGACCCTTTAGAATATCAGCAGCAAATTAGAGATGAATGGAGTTGACACAACCTTTAATTTTGTTAGATACAAATATAGTCTTGTACTTTTTAGGTGGTCGCTTAGTAAACCCATTACCATCAGGACAATATTTAATTTCAGTGATTACTGAGATTGAATTACTCTCTTATCCGAGTCTCAGTCTAGAAGAAGAAAGACAAATTATTAATTTTTTAAATAAAATTACAATCATTGGTATTGATAATAATATTAAGAATCTAACAATTGCATTTCGCAAACAATATAAAATCAGGCTTCCTGACGCAATAATTGCAGCAACTGCAAAATCTCTAAATGCAATATTGTTTACGAATGATGTAAAATTGACTATTTTAACAGAAATTAACACTCAATCAGTGGAAATTGTGTAAATGGGTGCGATCGCTTCTCTCCTCATCTGCCAATCTTTCTAATGCCTCAACTGCTACCAAAGTTGTACCGCTATCCTCTGTATTCAGTTCTAGAAGTTTACGAGCCATAATTCAGTTAGCTTGTGGCTATCTGTTAGAAAGGTAAGTAGTTTTTAAAATGCATTTTTTCTTTGAATAAAGTATACCTAAGAGTAATATCTAAAAAACTATACCAAATAAACCAGTTTCCCTAAAAATCTACTTTTACCTCGTACCTTGTATCTATAGGACTCATATTTGATTTTTGAACAAACTCAGTACAACTCAAAGAGACTTCTTCCCTACTCCCCACTCCCAGCCTACGCAAATAATTTCAGAAATCAAATCGGATTGCTATATATGACTTCACAATCTTCTCACTCCGACAAAATTCTGGTTGTTGATGACTCTCCTGATAACGTGTTTTTAATCAAAACTATTTTGGAAGAACAAGGTTACACGATTAGCACCGCAGAAAATGGAATTTCGGCCTTGGCAGAACTGAAAGCATCGCCTTGTGATTTGGTTCTGCTGGATCTAATGATGCCAGGTATGGACGGATACGAAGTTACCAAGCACATTCGTAAAGAGATGAAATTGCCGCAATACATCCCCATATTGCTGATAACTGCCCACGATGCGCCCAACGTCGCCCACGGTTTAGACTTGGGTGCTGATGATTTTATCCGCAAACCTGTAACATTAGATGAATTGCTGGCACGAGTGCGATCACTACTGCGCTTGAAGCAAAGTATGGACGAACGTGATGAAATTGCCCGTCAGCGAGAAGATTTTGTCTCCCGTCTCACTCACGATTTACGCACTCCCTTAGTGGCGGCTGATCGGATGTTAATGCTATTTCAGCAAGGTGCGTTGGGAACATTATCTCCGCAAATGCAGGAAGTAATCGCCATCATGTCCCGCAGCAATATTAACCTGCTTTCTATGGTCAATACTTTATTGGAAGTTTATCGCTTTGAAGCAGGCCGCAAAACTTTGGCATTGCAACCGATTAATCTGGGACGATTGCTAGAAGAGGTGACTGGAGAATTAGCACCTCTAGCTCAAGAAAAAACACTGTCCCTAAATTTAAATTTTACTGAGGAGTCAAGTACAAACATTGTGATGGGCGATCGCTTAGAATTACATCGTCTATTCACGAATCTTCTAGGCAATGCGATCAAATTTACCGACTCTGGGTCTGTGAATATTCGTCTTACTTTTCAAAGCCAGTTTGACAAAAGTAGTCAATCTCAGTTTTCTGGAAAATCCAATTCCGTTGACTACATTAGTATTGAGATAGCGGATACTGGCCCAGGTATTCTGCCTGAAGAACAAGCCACCATATTTGAACGATTTCGCCAAGGCAGCCACAAAAGTTCTGGTAGTGGCTTAGGGCTGTACCTTGCTCGCCGAATTGTCGAGGCACATCAAGGCATTATTCTGCTTCATTCAGAATTGCACAAAGGTAGTGTATTTACTATACTTTTACCCACAAAAATACGAGAAAATTATCAGTTATAAATTATAAAAGTTTTTAGCCAAATCAGGCATAATTGATAAGTTTTGTATTTTCTAAAAATGACTTAAATACTAAAACTTAAAGAATAAAATATGCTAACAGTAATGGCATTAAAAAAGTAGTTTTTTATTGGACAAAACAATGATGACCACTGAATTATCTAACATTGGCAATATTATCCAGAATCAGCGAGAGTTTTTTGAAAGTGGCAAAACCAAAGATATCACTTTTCGCATTGAGCAACTTAAAACTCTTAAGCAAGCAATTATTGAATCTCAGCAGGCAATAATCCAGGCATTAAAAGCAGATTTACATAAACCCGAAGTGGAGACTTACATTACAGAAATCGGCGTAATTAAGGAAATTGATTATGCTCTAAAACATATCAATACCTGGACTAAGCCCAAAAAAGTAGCCGTGTCCTTTGATTTTTTTTCTTATTCAGCCCGAATTTATCCAGAACCGTTAGGGGTTGTCTTAATTATCGGGCCTTGGAACTATCCATTTAACTTAATTATCTCACCTTTAATAGGTGCGATCGCAGCCGGGAATTGTGCAATTATCAAACCTTCCGAAATTGCTTTTCATACCTCCCATATCATCGCTGAAATTATTGCCAAATATTTCAACCCAGCTTATATTGCAGTAGTTGAAGGAGGTGTGGAAGCAAGTCAAAAACTATTGGCAGAAAAGTTTGACCACATCTTTTTTACTGGTGGTACAGCCGTGGGCAAAATTATTATGGCAGCAGCGGCAAAATATCTTACACCAGTTACTTTAGAATTAGGTGGTAAAAGTCCTTGTATTGTAGATACTGAGATTAATCTTGAACACACTTTAAGACGAATTACTTGGGGCAAATTTATTAATGCTGGACAAACTTGTATTGCCCCTGATTATCTTTTAGTTGATAAAAAAATCAAAAAAGATTTAATAGATGGTTTCAAAAAATGCCTAAAAGAATTTTATGGCGATAATCCAGCAAACAGTCCTGATTATGCCAGGATTATTAGTGAAAAACACTTTGACAGATTAGTTAAGTTCCTTGAAGATGGTGAAGTGATCATTGGCGGAAAAACTCAACCTTCAGAGCGTTATATTGCCCCCACAGTGATTGATAATGTCTCTTTAGAAGATTCTATAATGCAGGAAGAAATTTTTGGCCCTATTCTACCCATCATTGAATATACTGACATTGCAGAAGCGATCGCCTTGATTAACTCTAAACCCAAACCTTTAGCTTTGTACTTATTTTCTCAAAATAAAAACCTGCAAAAGCGAGTATTGCAGGAAACTTCATCTGGTGGAGTCTGTATCAACGATACAGTGATGCAGGTTGGTGTATCGTCTTTACCATTTGGTGGGGTGGGAGATAGCGGTACTGGCAATTATCATGGCAAAGCTAGTTTTGACACTTTTTCCCATAACAAAAGTGTATTGAAAAACTCCTTTTGGCTGGATTTAAAATGGCGATACGCTCCTTATGAGGGCAAATTGCCGCTAATCAAAAAACTTCTGGGTTAAGAGTTATGAGTTATGAATTTTTAACTCCTAACTCCTAACTATTAAAAGCGCTGCTGTAACGCTCCTCAGCCCAGGGTTCACCACGGCGATGGTAGCCATTACGCTCCCAAAAACCAAGTTCTTCATCAGCTAAAAACTCCAAACCATTGATCCACTTAGCACTTTTCCAAGCGTAGAGGTGGGGTACAACTAGCCGCATGGGACCACCATGTTCAGATGGAAGGGCTTCACTAAAGACTTTAAAGGCAAAGAAGTTTTCTTCTCGGATAAAATCTTCTACAGAAATATTGGTAGTGTAGCCACCGTAGCAGTGTTCCATAATGTGGGCTACTTTGGGGTCTAGCTCAATCAGACCCATGAAATCTGTAACTTTTATACCAGTCCATTTAACATCAAGTTTAGACCAGCGTGTTACACAGTGGAAATCCGCTGTAAATTCGTGTTGAGGTAGCGCCATAAAGTCTAACCAGCTAAAGGTAGCAGGTTTTGCCAAACCCAAAACTCGAAACTCCCATTCCTCAGTAACGACTTGGGGAGTTTCACCGTAAGTTAATACGGGGAAACCGTTAGCTAAGTGTTGACCAGGAGGGACGCGTTCGCTCTCTTCCTTCTCTGGTTTCTGAAAAAATTTTCCTAGCATAGTTGGAGAAAAATAAGTTTTCTCAAGATATTTTAGGTAATGGGTAATGGATGTTCCCAATTACTCACTACCAGTTTTTCTCGTTCTAATGAGCTTGTGTAGAGTATCTATTATTCATAATCCAATCAAGAAAGCTAAGAAAAAGCATTTATCCATTAGTAAGAAGTTTGATTGGTGACTTATGCCAATCAAATATATCGCTGCTGTTCATGCTTTTCCTGACTGGGAAATTATGATTCTTCTTCCTCTTCTTCAGCAGTTGGATAGACAAATGTAGAACGTCCAGTCAAAATCGACTTACCCAAAGAGAGAGCTTTCTGAGCTTCGACGACGGCTTTGTGCCTCCAGGTAGCTCGGCGTTTATCTCGTTTTGATTTTGAAGTTTTCTTCTTAGGAACAGCCATGTCAGCAGATATCGCAATTCTTCACAACCTTATTATTCTAGTCTATCCACTGTCAAGGACAACAGTTGAGTCAGGAATAAGTAAGTTGAATTGATCATCTGAGACGGAAGTGAGAACGCCGTAGCTTGAACTTGTCTCTGTATCAGCAATCTAAACCCGCTATTTTGGGGTTGACAGACCGCTAGCTGCTGGAACTGGAACTGGAACTGGAATTGGATTAGAGCTATTTTCAAAGAAAAGTAGCGATCGCGCAGTTTTGAAGTAAGTTGCCCAATTTTGAGCATCGGGGCGCGATCGCCATTGTGGACGGCTGACTTCTAATGTCAGAACTGGTGCGATCGATCCATAATTTTGTACGGTAACAATGATTGAAACATCTGTCACCAAGATATCTTGGTCAAAGCTCCGTTGAGCACCTGCCCTAGCGGCTGCTTCCGCTCGCCGGAGAACGGTTTCGTAGTTTTCATCGGGCAGGCGGTCAATAGCCAGGTCAACTCTAGCGGTGTAAGCTCGCACAATCTGAGGTGCGATCGCTTCTGTTACAAACCACGCAGGAACGGTAGATATGAGCAAAACTACTAAAGGAACTATCCGGATTCTTCTGGCAATTTGGCTAATAACTGAAAAGGGAGTGATCGATGATGGTAGGTGAGCATAAATCTTGCTCATGACCTTCTGTCTCCTTAGTAGTGATCTGTTATTGAAATTAGGTGAGAGTATTTTCCGGTCAATTAACGTAATAAAAATTACATTCTAACTTAAGATTCGCTTATAATCACTTAGACTATATAAAACATAGGTTAGCTTTGTTTTTTTGGCAAAGCCAACCGCAATTTTAAGACCAGCAAACAATAACTGACAAAGAGCGGGATG
>NZ_JBGTFY010000390.1:0-24060 GCF_041747015.1 Nostoc sp. | reverse complement strand
TGAATCCGGCTTTGAGAAAGGCTTTGTTCCACATCAGCACGCCTTCTTTCATCGCATCGCGGTACTCTAAAGGCACAGCGTTATCAATCCAGAAAACAATCGGTTTTTTGGGTGGAGAAATTTTTGCTTTTGGGTCTTGTTTTTCCAAATGCCAGATGACGCCACATGGGATCCAGCAGATATTCGTTACAACACGATTCGCTGGATTAACACAGTCGATGGATACTTTGCAATGGGGCCATCCCGCGTTAACCCCTTGACTGGAGAAATTTTGGATGCAGATATTCTCGTAGATGCCAGCTTTGTCAGGCTACTAAAGAGTGAGTATCGCAAAATCGTCCAACCTAGCCAACAATCTAGCCAAACACAAAATCGCACCACTTTATCAGCTTTGATGCAAAATCGTCTACTTTGCGCTAATGGTTTAGATGCGAAAAACAATGGTATGCCCCAGCAAATGCAATGGCAACAGGGGTTGTTGAGTCGTTTATCAAAAATGGCAGGCGAGTACGATTTATGCTATGGAATGGAAGCTGCTAACCAGTTTGCCGTAGGTTCACTAGCGATGTCACTGCTGCCAGATACTATGGCCACTCCAGACCAGGTGAAAGAATATATCAATCAATATTTACGCTTAATCATTGCTCACGAAGTTGGACATACTCTTGGTTTACGTCATAACTTCCGTGGTAGTACCCTGCTACCACCGGAGGAGATGAATAATACGGAAATTACCAAAACCAAAGGTCTGACAACTTCCTTAATGGACTACATTCCCCCAAATATTGCCCCTCAAGGGACAAAACAGGGAGATTATTTTCCCAGTATGGTGGGGCCTTATGATGAATGGGCGATTAAGTACGGCTACATACCAATTCAGACATCAACTCCCATAGCAGAAAAACCAATTTTAGAGGAAATTGCTGGACAATCCTCCAAGCCAGAATTGAGTTATTCCACAGATGAAGATGTGTATGACCTTGATCCAACTGCCGATGCTTGGGATAACAGTGGTAATGTACTGCTTTATTCTCAGTGGCAATTGAATAATTCGCGGGTGATGTGGCAACGTCTCGATCAGCGTTACCCAATAGCTGGTGAGAGTTTCAGCGATGTAAGTGAACGTTTTAGTACAGTATTGGGTAACTATTTTCAGCAAATATATTACACCACAAAATACATCGGGGGACAGTCTTTTTATCGAATTCACCCTAGCGAGATCCCCTCTAGTACAGTTGTTCAACGCCGATTACCCTTTGAACCAGTACCAGTTGAACAACAACGCCAGGCTTTAGAGACACTGCAAAAATATATGTTTGCAGAGGATGCACTGAGTTTTTCACCAGAATTACTGAATAAATTAGCACCTTCTCGTTGGCGACATTGGGGTAGTTATCCGCAAATTGGTCGTTTGGATTATCCAATTCATGATTTAGTGCTGTTCATGCAGAGTGCCGTGTTGCGGGATTTACTCTCAGGCGATCGCCTTTCTCGTCTCAAAGATATTGAACTCAAAACGAAGCCAGAAAATGCCCTGACTCTTCCAGAACTATTCGACACTTTGCAGTCAGGTATCTGGACAGAAGTAATTAAACCAAAAGGTAAACCAATGAAGATTGCCAGTTTACGGCGAGGCTTGCAGCGCGAGTATCTGGACATTTTAACTGGTATGGTGTTGCGAAAAGAATATGTCCCAGAAGATGCTCGCACTTTAGCTTGGTATAAACTTAAGCAACTAGATGAGAAACTTAAGGTGGTGAATTCCGAGGATGAATACACCAAAGCGCACTTATTAGAAACACGCGATCGCATCGAGAAAGTCTTGAATGCCCCGTTGCAAGGGAATTAAAAAAGTAGAGACGTGATTAATCGCGTCTCTACTCTTCTTCTCCCATGATTTCGGCAAAATATATTTAGAATACTCATCTAGACTGAGAAAACAATAGATGTGTGATAGATACAGGCAGGAAAAAGCTAATGACATTGCAAAACTTGCAAAAACAGGCGCTACAATTATCGACTAGCGAACGTTGGCAACTAGTCCAAACCTTGTTGGAATCGTTACAGCAGGAAACTCGCCCATTACAAAATAAGGGTAACTTGTCCCGATTGCGAGGGATTGCAAAAGGTTCAGTTGCATTAAGTAATCAAGGTACTGTAGCAGAATATATTACCTATCTTACTGAAAAGTACCAGTAATGCGAATTTTGATTGATACTAATGTCGTTCTTGATTTTTTGCAAGAGCGGGAGCCCTTTGTAGAGGATGCAGCAAGGGTGTTTGAGAGGATTGATGCTGGTGAGGTTCAAGGATTTATTGCAGCAACAACAATCACTAATATATATTATATTGTTCGCAGAGCCGCAGGCGTAAAGGTGGCTCAAGACGCAATCATTCAAGTTTTAACAGACTTACATATTTGTCCAGTTAACCGTATTGTTTTAGAACAGGCGATCGCACTAAATTTTCGAGATTTTGAGGATGCGGTGCAGTATGCCTGTGGAATGGCGCATGGGGTAGATGCGGTTATAAGTCGTGATGTGTCTGGTTTTGTAGATGCTCTTACTCCAGTGATGTCACCTAGAGAATTAGATAGGATATTATAGCGTTTCCTAATCACATAAGGTACATCATAGCCCCCTCTCGAAGAGCGGGGAGGGGGTTGGGGGTGGGGTTCTTGTACCTCACTCAACTGAGAACTGCTATAGCTAGTAAATAAAGATGTCAAATAAATCTAACGCCTTTACCCGTGTTCTGTCTAGGAGAAAGAGAGACGCGAAGTAAGGGATTAGGCTATACAAGCGAAAGCGATCAATCACTCCGAATTCACGAAGTATTTGTCTGTTTGGTGTAGAGCATAAAAGGAGGCAGCAGATCATAAAATCTACCTCTGCTACCTCTGCATTATCCTAACTACTCAACGCCTTTAAAAACCGTTGCAAACTCTTAAACACACTGGGCTTTCTCTGTGGTGTCGCATCTGTTGTTTGCGGTTGTCCCTTTATGAGGATGAGATCCAACTCATCACCCGATGGTTTTGTGGGTAATTCGGCAATTCTTTGATATTCGCCGTTGGTTTCTAGCCAAACTTCCCACTGTCCTGGGTAACAGCGACGTAGGGCACTTTGATCGTCTACGGGGCGCAGGTAATAGGCGGATTCAATGGTACTGATAAAACGATCGCGGATTTTTCTCGCTGTATAACCAATGCCCACAACCCCAGAATCTTCTAGGCGGGGATTTAAGAACACTACAGGGCGAGCGCCTATTTCTTGACATAACTTTTCCACCTGCGGTACTTCTACGGAAGTGGGCGCGATGAATAAGAAAATTTCATCCTCTGGCTGAATTTTTGTCTGCAAAGAAGCAGCCCTACCCGTACCAATATCCAAAATTTGAAATGGTGTATCAGCCCAATTGCGGCGGGCTAAGGCCGCAGCCCCAGCATCAGCAAAGAAAATCTTCAACCGGGAATCATATTCTGTAAATAGCGGCAAAAATTGTTCCGCCACTGGCATAAACTTGAGTTCTGGGAACAGGAACTCGACTTGTAAGCGAGTGCAACCATCTGCAAGGGCGGCTTGGACGGCTACACGAGATTGGGCGATCGCATCTTCAAGACTATTTGGAAGTTCACTCATCGTTTATATGTCTCTTTAGCATTACTTCCATTGTTTCAGCATTGGCTCTGATTTTTGCCATTAACACCAGCACAAAACTAATGTGACATAGAGAGCGACGATCGCACTTACTCAGTAACTTGTCTGATAATTGGGCATCTAAAACCAAAATCCCTTTTTTTGATATACTTTTGATTGGTTAGAAGACACTACATTTGTTGCTTCTGCCATTTGCTAAATGAGCGCATCAATTTTTTCAGCGATCGCTTGCAAAACAAATTGCTCAGATGAAGAAGGAGCATAAACTTGGCAAAACTTGCTAATCCTAAGATGGGCAGAGAACGTATAGATATTTCGCCTCTTGTCCGCAGTTTCGCGGTAAGCAATTATTTAATATTTTATCGACTCATTGAAGAAGGCATAGAAATTGTCAGAGTAATTCATGGAGCAAGAAACATCCCAAATCTGGCAAGCTAGAAGTATCAGCAGAGGCAGTTCTGAAGTGTTTAGGAGAATTGAAACGCCCTGACTTGACTGAGTTTTATCGACCAAGAATGTAAAGATGAGGATTAATCCAGACAATTCTGGTGGCTCATACCTCCACCAAAAGACATCGAGGAAGCAGGTAGTCGGGGATGTAGTCAGGACATGAACAAGCCTCTGACTTCTGCTCAAAAGCGACTCACAGCCTTAGTACCTGTTTATCACCAGATAGTTAAAAAATGTCAGAAGTGTGGAATAATACATAGGTAATAAATTTAATTGCACTTTATTGATAAGAAATGTAAAGCTATGATTGCTCAACATTACAATTCAATTCATGTTGAAAACAACTTGCTTAAACAAATCAAAATTAAACAAAATCAGCTAAAAATTGCCCAAGAATCTAATATGCTCTATGTGGCAGAAGGATTACAAAATCAATTGTTAAAGTTACAGTGCCAATTATCGGAGCCGCAAGACCTTGAATTTCAAGCGTTGATGAGTTTGTTAGACGATTAAAATTTGTAAAGTTGTGTTACAAAACTGATTGAAAACACAAAAGCTCTGTTGCAAGCAAACAGAGTAGATTATAGGACGTAATTTACCCTAACATAATAGACATACCCGGACATCCCGTGGTATAATTGGACAAGTAATAAGCTTAGTCCATGACAGTAAACTATGTACCTCCAAGAGTCGCTGCTACCAGATTGGGAGTCAGCACCAAAACGCTCGAAAGGTGGCTCGAAGACGGAAAGATCGAAGGCATCTTCACCCAAGGGGGGCAACGAAGATATAACCTCGATTCAGTTATCCCTATTCGACGCGGTAATCCCGCAGATGAGCGAGTCATACTTTTATATGCCAGGGTTTCAAGTCGCGGTCAGAAAAATGACCTTGAGCAACAGATTGAGTTTCTTCAGTCTCGTTACCCCGACGCAGAAATCATCACTGACATCGGAAGTGGACTCAACTTCAAACGAAAAGGTCTTCAAGCCTTATTGGACAGAGTTCTCACAAACACTTGCAAACTTGTTGTCATTGCCCACAAAGATCGGCTTTGTCGCTTTGGGTTCGATCTTATCTCATGGCTCTGTGCTAGGCAGCAGACTGAGATATTGGTTCTCAACCAAACGAACCTCAGCCCAGAACGCGAAATGGTTGAAGATATCCTTGCCATTATCCATGTCTTCAGTTGCCGATTGTACGGACTCAGAAAGTACAAAAAGCAAGTTGTTGAAGACAGTGAGTTACCGAGTGTACCCAGTAAAGGAACTTGAATTTATTTGGAAGAAATGGGTAAGTGCTGTTCGCAAGGTTTATAACATTTCCATTGCTTATCTAAACGAAAATCAAGGTTTTAGTAAGGTAGGCAAGAAAGGTGGAAAGATGGGATTTAGAACCATGATTAAAGGCTCTGGTTTAATACCCCAATGGTGTTTAGATTTGAACGTTTCCAAAATACTAGATAATGCTTCAATGGAAGCATATAAAGCATGGTCGGAAACGGCTAAGATTCCTTTGACTATTGGTAAGGGTAAGGATAAAAAACCACATCCTCAAGCAGGGTTGAAAATTGCTAAATTCCGAAGTATCCGTGACCAAAAGTTAACTATTCAATTTGACCCGTCAGCTTATAAAAACGGTAGATGGATGGTATCAACTACTAAGCATCTACCGCAGCCTGAATTTAGAGGACAAAACTTTTGTATTCTAACTGACGCTTCTTCAGAGCTAACCTACAATAAAGGTCGCTGGTTCGCTCACTTCCCTGTAGAATTGGAGCAAACCGCAAAATGCGCCACGGGGAGTATCCCCGGTGGTCACTTTTGCGTCAGTGTGACAAACAAAGTAATCGCACTTGACCCCGGCATTAGAACTTTTATGACTGGTTTTGATGGTAGCGATTTCTTGGAATTTGGTAACGGAGATTTCAATAAAATAGCTAAACTTTGCTCACATCTGGACAAACTAAAATCAAGACATGATAGTAGTATTGGACATAAGTTCAAACGCCTTAGATATAAGATAAGACAAGGTATGGAAAAACTCAGAACCAGAATTAAGAACCTGCGTTCTGAGTGCCATAAACAAGTCGGGTCATATCTGGCTAAAAATTATGATGTGATTGTACTTCCCACCTTTGAAACTTCCCAGATGGTTGTCAAAAAGAAACGGAAGTTAAAAAATAAGACAGCGAGAGCAATGATGACTTGGGCGTTCTATCAGTTCTCTCAAACCCTTGAACATTTGTGTAACCGATACGGTTCCAAATTAGTGAGAATAACTGAAGAATATACATCAAAGACCTGTACTAAATGCGGTCACGTTCATAGAAAACTTGGTAGTTCTAAGAACTTTAGATGCCCTAGCTGTGGTTATGAAATACCACGCGATTTTAATGGAGCCGTGGGGATTTTCCTCAAGGCAATGTGGGATACCACCTTTACCGATATTGTCGGTGATGTTGTACTGGATGTTCACGATATCTCAAATGTCGGAGAATGTCTCGGTTAAAAGTATCAGGTAATATTCTAAGGTTTTTGCTGAGTAAATGGTCTTTTTACCAGTGGTACTAAATCAATCTTAAGAATAGGTTGAGTTGAGGGCAGTTGCCTTTGCCTGAGAATTTGAATTTCTCTCTCAATGGAATCTTTTCCTTGCCTAAAAAAATCTTGAGAACTGTGTGGAACCAAGTCACGGGATAAATGTTGAGCTTGTACTGGAGTCAGATGAGGAAATGCTTGCTGGGCATTGGCAGAAGTCTGCACAGCCAGAAAAAAAGCTGTTGAAACCACCAAGGATTTTATTTTTGGACATCGGCTGAATGTCAGGTTTAACATGATTGATAAATGTGTTGCGTGAATACTGCTTCAAACTAGCTTGTGTTGGTCTGATTATAATTATTGTATTTTGCGTTTCACAGTTACATCTATGTATATTGTAGAACTGTCCTCAATAGAGGCGATGCCTTCTCTAGGAGACGCTACGCCTACGCTAAGACAATAAAGATGTTTGCACAATGGAGGTCTAATATTAATTTGATAGACTATCTTAAATTTGAAATTATAAAAGTTGGTAGCTCAGGGCTGATAACTAACTATGAGTGAAGCCTTATTCTGTATCGAAAATCTGCGAGTTGCCTATCCTCAACGGAGTGGAGAAGAATCAAGCTGGGCGGTTGATGATGTATCTTTAACCTTGCAACCAGGTGAACGAATGGGATTGGTGGGAGAGTCGGGTTGTGGTAAGTCAACCATAGGACGGGCAGTAATGCGTTTACTACCCGCCTCTAGTCGGGTTGAGGGACGGGTGACATTTCAAGGACAGTCGCTGTTTGACTTGATGCCTAACCAATTGCGGAAATTTCGAGGAGAGGCGATCGCCTTAATTTTTCAAGATCCGATGACACGCCTTGATCCGCTAATGACAATTGGTAAGCATTGTATCGAAACCCTTCAAGCGCACTCACCAGAATTATCAACGCGCCAAGCCAAAGAAAAAGCACTTTCCACCTTGGAAAAGGTGAATATTCCGGCTAGTCGCTGGAATCAGTATCCCCATGAGTTTAGCGGCGGAATGCGGCAACGGGTAGCGATCGCCTTAGCTTTACTCCTCAACCCCAAGTTAATTGTTGCCGATGAACCCACTACCAGTTTAGATGTCACTGTTTCCGCGCAGATATTGCAAGAATTAACTCGCCTGTGCGGTCAAGAAAACATGGGATTACTGCTGATTTCTCACGATTTAGCAATGGTGGGTGAGTATTGCGATCGCATTGGCGTCATGTATAACGGCAAAATGGTAGAAATGGGTTCTACAGAAACTGTACTTAGACACCCTCAACATGAATACACGCGATCGCTCTTAAAAGCAGCTTTACACATCCAAGCAGTAGATGAAATAGGAAGTGGGGAAGCAGGGGAGCAGGGGAGCGGGGGAGAAGAATTAATAACCAATGCCCCATGCCCTATACCCCATGCCCCATCCCCAATTTTGAGTGTCACTGAACTGAAGCAATACTACACCATAGAACCTAACTTTATCGAACGACTTTTTAACAGACAAGCGCAGACAATTAAAGCAGTCGATGGTATCAACCTGAATCTTTATCCAGGAGAAATTCTCGGTTTAGTTGGGGAATCAGGTTGCGGTAAAAGTACCCTATCACGAACAATTTTGCAACTAATTCGTCCCACTAGTGGCAAAGTTGAGTTTTTAGGACAGGATTTAACTAAACTGTCGCGTCCAGAAATTCGTTCTTCACGGCGACAAATCCAAATGATCTTTCAAGATCCCCATGCTTGTCTCAATCCAGCGATGACGGTGGGACAAAGTATCGCTGATCCTTTATTTATCCACAATCTTGCTGATTCCATTCAGGCAAAAGAACAGGTTTTATGGATGCTAGAGAAAGTCGGGTTAACACCGCCAAAAGTCTATTATGAGCGTTATCCATCAGATTTGTCTGGAGGACAGCAGCAACGAGTTGCGATCGCTCGCGCTTTGATTACTCACCCTAAACTTCTCATTTGTGATGAACCCGTAAGTATGTTAGATGCTAGTGTACAGTCGCAAGTGCTAGATTTGATGTTGCAGTTAAAGGAAGAGTTTGAGTTAACTTATTTGTTTATAACTCATGACCTTTGGTTGGCGAGATTTTTGTGCGATCGGATTGCCGTGATGAATAGCGGTAAAATTGTCGAACTTGGTCTTACAAAAAAGATTTTTGCCAATCCTCAGCACCCCTATACCAAAACCTTACTAGCTGCTGCTCCCTTATTAGCACGCGCTTAACTAAATAAAGTGAGTTCTGTAAACCTCTTCCTCTCCGAGCCGGAGAGGGACGGTTTTGTGTAGTAAAACCAGGGAGAGGTCTATAACTCGTCGAACTCACATTAAATAAAATCAGGAGTTATGAGGTTAAAATTCCTATAAAGAATTTAATATTGTATCCTTTGATGCAGAACTTAAAAATAACAACTTTATTAGAATACAGCTGCTAGCTGATATCAAAAATTGAAATTATCTCAATCTGACAAAAAAAGTATATGTAAGACTTTTATTTGATTTGTGAAATACACTACATCGCTTAAAATTTTTCACATATTATTTAGGATTGCCATAGCTGAATAAGCCATTATGTAAGGTAGTGGGTCTTTCTCTAGCGAAGCATCTGTGACAATTACGGTAGAAGCCCTAGAATTGCTACTATTAACGCTGTATTATTTTTGAATATTTTCTCAATATTTACTTCAAGACAGCAGCAATGATTATTCGCCATGCGACTGAAACTGACTTGCCTGCAATTGTGGCAATTTACAATGCTGCCATTCCTAGCCGCATGGCAACCGCTGATTTAGAGCTAGTGTCTGTGGAAAGTCGCCTTGCTTGGTTTAAGGCGCGATCGCCTTCACAATGCCCACTTTGGGTAATCGAAGTAGAGGGAGTAATTGCTGGATGGCTTAGTTTTCAAGCTTTTTATGGACGACCTGCTTATAATAAGACTGCCGAAATTAGTATTTATATAGCCCCTGCCTTTCAGAGATGTGGTTTGGGACAGCAACTTCTAGCACAAGCAATTCACGAAGGTACTAGTTTGGGTTTAAAAACTTTAGTGTGTCTCATTTTTGCCCACAATCAACCTAGTTTAAAGTTATTTGAAAAATTTGGTTTTCAACACTGGGGACATCTGCCTAAAATTGCAGAACTTGACGACGTTGAACGAGACTTAGTTATTATGGGACTAAGAATTAGTGAACCTGTTGTTTAATTGCAACTTCTTAAAATTATCAAGCTGAGTCTAGATTTTATGTCTTAAACTTAGTACAATCAAATCTCGTGAGAATTCTGAAAAGGTAGTTAATAATCATTGATGAGGCAAATAGGGACTAATAACAAGGATTTAAGCTTAAGCTAATGGTTGAAGAAAATGGATCGATTCGTACCCTATCGGTCGATATTGGCGGTAGCGGTGTTAAGGCTATAGTTTTGAATATTACGGGGAATCCTCTAACGGAAAGGACACGTTTAGATACACCCCAACCTGCTACACCAGATGTTGTAATTAATGCAATTATGGTGTTGGCAGCCGCTCAAGGTGAATTTCATCGCGTTTCAGTCGGTTTTCCCGGTGTGGTGCGGTGTGGAGTCACGGAAACAGCAGTAAACTTACATCCAGATTGGATCGGATTTGATTTGGAAACAGCGTTATCAAAGTACTTAAATAAGCCTGTGCGGGTAATTAATGATGCAGATATGCAGGGGTTGGGAGCGATCGCAGCTAAAGGTGTAGAATTAGTCATTACTCTGGGTACAGGGTTTGGTTCGGCTTTGTTTGTGGATGGTAAACTGGTGCCGAATATGGAAATGGGACATCATCCTTTTCGCAAAGGAGAGACTTTTGAACAACAACTGAGGCGTGCAGAGTTAGAAAAAATTGGCGACAAAAGATGGAACAGGCGTTTAGAAAAGGCGATCGCATCATTGCAACATCTATTCAATTATGATTATCTTTACATTGGCGGTGGTGAAGCCGTAAGAGTAAATTTCCAACTTCCTTTAAACGTGAAACTCATCCCCAATATCACTGGTTTATTAGGTGGCATTGCTTTGTGGCAAGATCAGAAAAAGTAAAAAGTTTTTCAGTACCGCAATCACCAACGCCAGAAATTTATGTCTTGGGGCAAAATCAACTCTCTGTTTGTAAAGGCAAAATTACGGTGAAAGTAGAACCAACACCTACCTCAGAAACTAGGTTAATTTCACCTTGCAATAGTTTCACCAAGCGGGAGACGATCGCTAACCCCAATCCAGTACTATCAGGAAGATAGGAACGATCGCTAGAACTTACGCGAAAGTAGGGTTCAAATATCTGGGCTTGGTTTTCGGGTGCAATGCCAATTCCAGTATCAGAAACTGCGATCGCCCATCTCTGGTTGTCTAACACCTGACACGTTATAATAACAGTCCCCGACTCTGTATAGCGAATCGCATTACTAATAAGATTTGTGGCAATCTGTTGGAATTTAAAAGAATCTGTAACTAATTTTTCGGGAGCGCGTTCGCCTTGGGCGCTGGACTTCGCGTAGCGTGTCGCACACAAGCCATCACAATCTACTACAATTTTTAAATTTTTCCCAGCAGCTAAAGGTTCTAACATTTCACATACATTATTAATTAATTCATGTATGTCGGTAGGTGCTAGTTGGACTTTTATCTGCCCTATGTCATACCGCGAAAGTTCTAATACATCATTAATCAGGTGCAGTAATTGTTTACCATTGCGTAGCACGCGCTCAATGTGTTCTAAATTGGCAGAACTGTCTTTCACCTGAGTCTTTTGTCGTTGTTGGCGTAAAAACAGATCGGAGTAACCAATAATAGAAGTTAAAGGTTGTTTCAATTCATGGGCTAGTTGAGAAAGATCCTCTTGACTGGTGCTAATTAACCGCGTCAGTTCTTCATTATGGAGTGTTACTGATGACTGCAACTGATGTAATTCTCGCAACCGCTCCTCAACATAGCTTTTGAAACATCGAGCGATCGCTTCGTCTATAATAGCGTCAATCAAACGCATAGAACGAATTATCTCTACAGGTGTTCCATTCAATAAATCTAATTGTATAGCATCAAATATTACCGTTCGTAGCAAATGATATTCTCTAGCAATTTCTGCTGGATCAAAACCTTGTTCGGCTCGAATAGCTCCATGCTCAAAACTGGCAATAACTATCGACTGAAGATCATTATCCTGATGTTTTGCAAGCACTGTCACCATTGCTTGCAAAACATCAGGAATGTGATCCTTTACCGATGTATAAGATAAATCATCAGCACTTTCAATCCGTTTATCCTTGCGAACTGCTGCAATCCATCTATCAAGGATAGTGTCCGTTTTTTCAGCTAGTACTTGACTAAAATCCATTTTGTTAAATTCAACTAAAAGATAGATGAGTAAACTTCCATATCCAACTAGTTTAGCGAGTGCCGTAGCTTATTACCAAAATCAGTGGTTTTATTCAACCACCAAAAGAAATAGATTTTATATTCTTTGGGTTACTGAACTAGCTAAATATAGATAGTGAGTGCAAGGTATAATATATATCTTAATTTATGAAATTAAACCCTAGCAGGTAACAGCTTTGATGCTTGCTAGACTAAATTAGTTAGCTATCTGTGCAAGAAGTTCATTCACTATATAACGAAAGTATAAGTTGCATTTATTACAAAAAAGCAGAGCAAGCACTTAATATTGGTATTGAAATAAACAACATTTATCATAAACAGATGGCTTTTACTGAGCATCGATGTTATATTATCCATAACTTAGTATCCATTAAGAGTAAGTCAGCCTAATCTAGCGCATCATAATCCGTAACGCTAGAGCGGAGGAACCAAATTGTGGGGCGTATCTAATAGAAAGTCAGGAGTTAAGAGAGACGCGATTAATCGCGTTTCTACAGGAGTTAGAAGTTATTGATATTTAACATCTAACTCCTAACTTTCTTCAGAAGGGCATCTCTCAGCCCTAGCCCGTCAGCTAACTTCGTAGGCATTGAGAGGAGACTGAAGGGACGGCATTTTTATAATGTTTCGATCTCATCGGTTTCCAAGGCTGGTACTGCTCAGAGTTTTTGTACCTGTACTAAAATCTGTTGAGGTTGTAAATGATATTTCAATTAAATTTAGCTACGATCGCAGCGATCGCAGGGCAAGCTGCTTGGAAAAAGACAAAACCTGTGATCTTTAGAGATGTCTTCATTCTCCCTGTATTAGGCTTCTTGGGAATAATTGTGCTGTGGTGGATTATTGCACTTGCTAACCATGAATTGATGCCCACCCCACCAGAAGCGCTAATCGCTAATTTAGACTACATCTTAAATCCCTTCTACCAAAGAGGCCCCGGCAATTTAGGAATTGGTTGGTTATTAATAGCAAGTCTGCGCCGGGTATTATTGGGCTTTTTATTAGGTGCGGTAGTAGCAATTCCTTTGGGGTTTCTAATTGGTATGTCCAGATCGGCAATGTTAGCGCTCAATCCGATCATTCAAATTTTTAAACCCGTATCGCCCCTAGCTTGGCTACCCATCGCCTTAGCAATTTTCAATTTAGCAGAGCCTTCCGCCATTTTTGTAATCTTTATTACTTCCTTATGGCCGACAATTATTAATACCGCTTTAGGAGTTTCTAGCGTTCCTAAAGATTATTTAGATGTAGCGCGAGTGCTAGAAATGCCACGTTGGCGGCGAATTACAAAAATCATTTGGCCTGCAAGTTTGCCGTATATTTTTACAGGTTTGCGGATTAGTTTAGGCATAGCTTGGCTAGTAATCGTTGCCGTAGAAATGCTCACAGGCGGTATTGGTATCGGCTTTTTTGTCTGGGATGAATGGAGTCGCTTAAACTTGAGTTCAGTTTTTTTAGCTGTGTTCATAATTGGCTTAACTGGATTAATCCTAGATTACGCCGTCGGCAAAATTCAAGAATTAGTAACTCACCGTCCTACAGTTTCTAACTAATTAAACTCTTTGGCATCAAATTAACTCTGCGCCTGAAGCGTGAGCAATTAATCCCCAATGGAGCTACAAAAATGGGTGACAATAACTGGACTCGACGAGATTTTATTAAGGGAATAGGAGCAAGCACAACGGCAATAGCGCTGTCTTCATGTGCAATTTCAGGAGATAGATCCGCCCAAGGATTAACTGAAGAAGCCTTAGCTGTACAACCAGTAATTCAATCCCAAGACCTAGAAAAATCTGATCTTACTATTGGTTATGTTCCCGTTAATGATTGTGCGCCATTTGCGATCGCCTGGAAAAAAGGCTTCTTCCGCAAATATGGTTTAAACGTCACCCTCAACCGCGAAGCCAGTTGGGCTACCTCCCGCGACGGTTTAATTTTTGGTCGCTTAGATGCTTCACCCGTAGTATCCGGTGCCGTCACCAACGCTAGAATTGGTGCCGAAGGTGCACGCCACGCCCCCTTGTGTGCAGCCATGACCATTCACCGCCACGGTAACGCCATAACCATGAACAAAGCCATGTGGGATTTTGGGCTGCGTCCGTGGTATGAGTATCAAGAAAAATATGGCGATGGCGCGCTAGAAGCCTTTGGGCGCGATTTTCGAGGCTACTTTGACAAGCAACCACCAGAAGGCAAAGTCTGGGCGGTAGTTCTGAGTTCCGCCATTTACGAATACTTTGTCCGTTACCTATCCGCCGCCGCTGGCGTTGATCCGCTCAAAGAGTTTCGGATCATTATCGTTCCGCCTCCCCAAATGGTCACAAATGTGCGGATTGGTGCAATGCAAGCTTACATGGTTGCTGAACCCTGGAACACACGAGCAATAACAGGTAATGAAAACATCGGCTTTACCTTCGCACAAGGCAAAGAGGTCTGGTTGGGACACCCAGACCGACTTTTAGGAGTGATGGAATCTTTCATCGACAAAAATCCCAAAACCTATCGTTCCTTGGTGAAGGCGATGATTGAAGCTTGCCAATATTGCAGCAAAGTAGAAAACCGCCAAGAAGTAGCCGAACTGCTCACAGAGCGTTCCTTTACAGGTGCTAGACCCAAAAATAAAGATGCCCCAATTGCGAAATTTACAAGTCCCGGAATTCTCGGCAACTACAACTATGGCGGCTTTGACGGCAAAGACCGCACCATCAAAGCCGATGACACCACGATTTTCTTCGATATTCCTGACAACCTTCCCAAGCAGCCAGGAGAACACTCCACATTCTTATGGAGATCAAGAAGTCTCTGGTTGATGACACAAGCAGCACGGTGGGGACAAATTAAGGAAGTCCCCAAAAATGCCGAAAAATTAGCAGAACAAGGTTGGAGAACAGATTTATATCGGGATATAGCGGCTGAAATGGGCATTGAGTCTCCCAAAGATGATTACAAGGTCGAACCACCAGAAGTATTTATAGATAACAAAGGCTTCGACCCTAGCGATCCTGTAGGCTATCTGAATAGTTTTGCCATCAGGGCTAACGCTCCCACTAAATTTTTCATGTCTTAAATTCCAAGTTCAAATATTGACTAATGACTAAATTAGCAAGGAGCATTTGAGGATGAATTATACTTCATTACCGATGAATACCGATGAAGAAGTGATGCCCCGCAATGGATTTTTAGAAGTTGAAAATTTAGTTAAGTCTTATCGAACACCTGATAAAGATGATTTTGTTGTCTTAGATGGGGTTAATCTGACGATTGGTGAAAATGAATATATTTCTGTAATTGGTCACTCTGGCTGTGGCAAATCAACATTACTGAAAATTATTGCGGGTTTAGAAAAAGCAACTTCTGGCTCAGTACGGCTAGATGGAAAAGAAATTCGTCAGCCAGGAGCCGAAAGGATGATGGTATTTCAGAACTATTCGCTGTTACCTTGGTTAACCGTGCGAGAAAATATCCGTTTAGCTGTGGATGAAGTGTTAAAAAATGCTAATCGGGCTGAAAAAATTAGCATTGTAAATCAACACTTGGCAATGGTAAACTTGACAGCGGCGGCTGACAAATATCCTGATGAAATCTCTGGAGGCATGAAACAACGAGTAGGTATTGCCAGAGCCTTAGCAATTCGTCCCAAAATGTTGCTGATGGATGAACCTTTTGGAGCGCTAGATGCACTAACTCGTGGAAAATTGCAGCGGCAGGTATTGGATATTTGGGAAAATAATCGGCAAGCAGTGATGATGATTACCCACGATGTCGATGAAGCAATTTATATGTCCGATCGCATCGTCTTGATGACCAATGGCCCATCTGCTAGTATAGGAGAAATATTAAAAGTTCCTTTTGAGCATCCACGCGATCGGGCCGCCATGCGAAACTCAAAAGAATATTTTGAACTCCGCAACCACGCCCTGAATTTCCTTGATCGATATTTTGCCCAAGACGAGTAAATTAGATTATCATTTTTTTAGTGGGTAGCCTAATTCAAATCTATGAAAGCTGGATTTGGAACGGAGGAACCAATATTTGGGGCTAATCTTACGAGAGACACCTTCCAGTCTTAGCCCGTCAGCTAACTCCGTAGGCAATGGAAGGAACCCCCAAGACTTTGGCTGTAATACAGTTATTATTGGGGTTTCCTTGACTGATTTAAGATTTTAAATTTTGGTTGTCGTTACTCAATCTAAAATCCAAAATCGTTCGGCTGACTTGTACTGAGCTTTGTCGTAAAGCCTGCGGCATAGCTTCGCTTAAGGCAGAGCCTCTCGTAGAGAAGTAGCGTAGCCAAAGTCCAAAATCCAAAATTTGTCCCCCTGCTTCTCATTGCAAATTCATTTCACTGGGAGAAGTAAAGCTGTGCAAATCAAGCCAATGTTAGCACGTCTGCAAAGTGCCACAGGTCGAAATGACTTAATTGAACAAATGGTACTGTTGCCAGAACCAAAAAAATCTTTTTCTAAAAAACCTCAAACAGGAAAAGCAGTTAACTTAATTGTTGCCTATGACGCATCTCCTAATAGTCATACGGCACTAGATATTGCTTTTTGGATTGCCCATCAAACACGTTTAGCTACTAATGCAGAAGTCACAGTTCAAGCCGTTTATGTGGTACAAGATAATCAAAGCAGTCAGTATCCAAATATCTTGAGCTTTCCAGAACAACAGCCTTCATTGGAGTGTCAAGTCAGTGAAGTATCAAAGTCTGTCACACTGGTATTAACTCAACCCAAGTTGCAGACAGTGGTAACTCCCCTACAACAAGCAGATATAATTCTCTGGCAAGCCCGAAGTCTAGCTGAAGAATGGCAGGGTTCTTTTAAATCTCATTTGCGGTTTGGCTGCATTTCGGCAGAACTTAACAAAGTTGTTGAATTAGAAACCGCCGATATTTTATTTCTCGGATGCACATCTGTCAATCATCCGATGATTCAGGCACTAGGTTCTAATTTTCCGTGTGCTATTTTGGGTATTCCCAGTTGTATTGAGGAATAATCGCTGTTGAGAATTTAAGTAATTTTTATCAAAAATTAATCTAAGTCACCTAGTTTTAGGTGGCTTTTTTCGTTACCAAGTAAATAATTATAGCGGTTCTCAGTTAAGTGAGGTACAAAAACCCCCTCCCCGCAAGCGATGAGGGGGCTATGATGTACGTCATCTGATTAGGAAACGCTATAAATGAAACAAAAGTCAATCCAAAAGACTAAATGGAGAAGTTATCTATGGTACTTATTGATTGACAACTATGTACCGTCAAATAGAGCTAATCTTTAGTCCCCAGTCCCTAATCCCTATTTTTAACAAAGTTTGGGGTGTAATTCCCCTACCTCTACAGGTAGTACATTTGGCAGTGAGGTTCAAATTACCCAGACGCTGGTTCGCCTTTGGCGTCTTCCTTTCTCCCAAAGGGAGAGGCTAGCGCCTGCCGTAGGATGCCCGTTCGCGTAGCGTCTCCTTTAGGAGAAGGGCTGTAGGGAGAAGACTCGGTTTAGCTTCGCTATTGCAAAACTTAATGACCTTAGCGCAGCGGTAGCTAGTCCGCGAACGTGATTACGAATTATTTAAGGGACTTCCAGAAATGAACCAGCAGGTAATCACTCCCGGTTCGCCCATTTTAAATTGAGTTAGAAAAAAGCTGAATGATTTAGTAGAGGTTCTAATCTAGAATACAAACGTACTATAGTCCCGACTTTGCGCGATGCCCCAAGGGGGCTGCCAAGGGCATCGCATAAAAATAGAGTTTTTAGAGCAGGGTGGTAGTTGAAGGTAAATTTAGAGGAATGGCTAAAACCATTACTACACTAAGATTTTCTGCTTTTCGGCAATTTCTCGAACTCCAAAAAAAATGAGCGAACCGGGAGAAATCACTTTAAATACCTAAAATTAGTTAATTTTAGGAGTAGTTGGCAGCAAGAAGTTTTGACAGAAGTTCCCAGACGATAACATTTGCGGATTATATCTAAAACAGAGTATGGTACTCGCAGTCGAAGTGGGTAAAACACGGGCAGATATAACCAGTAGTAAGCCTTTTTTAGGTTATTCCACTTTGAGCAAGCTTCTTGATGCAGGAAATCTGATATGTCTACGACTAATCCTCTGCCTTGGTACATCATGACATTACGCCCGTGGATATCATGAGGGTGGAGTCCGCAACGTCGGGCATAGTCAAGAGCTTCATCAATGTCCCCTATTACCTGCTTGGGAATTGGTAAACCTAAGTGCATACAATCGTACAGGGTTGTTCCATAAAGCCGTTTCAAGACTAAAAAGCTATCCTTGGCGTACAAACACTCAGAAAACGCCGGATGAGAACCTAGACTACGGTAGACTTCTACTTCTTCTTCAAAGCCTGTCCGTCCTGGGGCATAAATCTTAACTACACACTCAGGGTGATCGGGGTGATAGACTACTGCGGCGTAATTTCCTTTGCCAAGCAACCGCCAGGGTTGTGGAAGATAGTTGACCTCAATTGGATTATGGGGATTGACACTTTCAATCTGTAGTCTAGGCAGTAGTTCCTGATAAATGCTTTTAACTAGCTGTTTCGGGGGCAATTTGTCCATATAGGATAAGTTTGTGACACCAAAGAACAAAATAAACTACATAACAAGCAGACCTAAGTCAAGCTAGTTTTAAGTAGAGCCGACTTGATTTGACAATGGTATTGTTGATTTAATTGGTACAGTTTTATCCGTGGCGATCGCAATATTCAAAACGGCTAATAAATTTCTTAGCGTCAGTTTCTGTTCGATTGCTTATTTCACCCCTTTATTATTTCACTTCTGTTGCCAGAGCGATCGCCTTTGCATCTGCTAAAAGATTCTTAGAGGAAAAGTTAAAGAGTCAGTGATCCAAACGGGATAGATATGCTCCCGACGTGTAAAAGCTTTTCGTCAAACATCGCCTGGTGATGGGTGGGTCGCTTCACCCCACACTTTCTTGATGTATAACCAAGCAATATAAATTATACAGATATCTCGTCAGCGTTCAGATTTATTCTTTAGACATTGCTAGGTAAAACTAATGGTATTCAAACACTTTTATAATTGCACTCAAGAATGTTAAACATTTTGAAGTTCCAAAGAATGATATATGCTGCGTAGATGCTTTAAGGCTCTTTCCTTACGTTTACGCAATGCTGCTTCATTCTGAACTTCCTTACTTTTGAACTCAGATATGACTTAATTTCCTTCCATGATAAATCTTTGATCATCTTCAATCTCAAAATTTCTTTTTCTTCTGGCTCTAACTTTTTAAAGGCTAGGTTTACCCTTTGAAATAATTCCTCTTCAATTTCTTCAGAGACGGCAAGGCTGCAATTAACATGAAATTCAATCATGCTTTCCTCAAGTTGTAAAAATCTGTTACGTTCTCGGCTCTGTTCCCTAATGATGTTATAAGCTGTAGCTCGAACCCAAGCAATGGGTTTATCAATGTGTTCACCTTTTGCCATAAGTTTGATTGCACGCATATATGTCTCATTAAGTACCCAAGTAGGACTATAAGAATTAGTCAAATTGAATTGGGCAAGGCTGCGCTTAATGAAAGCTAACATCGAGTGGGCAGAAGAACTCCCAGAATCAAGCAAGACCTGAAATTCTGTGTCAAATGCCTCACGACCACAAGCTAGCATCCCATTTCCTCCAGTTAACTAAGTAGGAAGTATTAAGGCTTCTTATTCGGTTGAAAAATGGATTAACTTTACTTGTTAGTGACAAAGATGATTTTTTTGTGACTTGTTAATAAAATTTCTCTAAATTTTCGCCATTAGCGGTCACAAAAGTAAAATATTTTCACTATTCATTATGTAAGGTCACAAAAATCAAGCATTCTCACTGTATAATAGGAGGTTAACCAAGCCAAATATGTTCACAAACTGGAAATTAAAAGGATACTGCGTATCTCTAACGAATTCTACAACTAGATGGATATGTAAGTCCGAACAGAATTTGGTGATAAGGAGCTAGTACCAATGGTCAATTTTTCTTTCTCAAAGGAAATTAAAAATCCAGAGTTACCATTAACTCATGAGCAGAAGAACATTATCCGAGAGTATTGTTCTTTAGCAAGTCTAAGTAGTTTATCAGAAGCAGAAGCACAGCGGATAGCAGATATCCTAGAAATCGCTCAAATAGACCAAATACTTGATTTTTGGATGACAGAAGCAGACCATTATATTGGTCATAAATTTAACTTAGTTAATGAGACTGAAGATAAGAATTTGCAAGCTAGATTAAGAGAACATCTAGTAACAGATTCAGGTAATTTGAAGCCAATAAATTTTCGGGATGGTAAGTAATTTTATTTGATAAAGTAAGAACATAGTCCTATGACTATGTTCTTACTTTTATAATTCAGAGTCTCATTCCACCTAGATTATGCTGATTGAAAACTTAGACTACAAAACAACTACCACGCAAAGTATAGCTACTAGTGTTAAACAGTAAGAGGCAAACATTAAATAGGCAACAACCGCCGCCATTCCCTCAGTTTTTTGCTCTTTAATACTGCCGACCTTGGATGCAAATGAATTAAATAATCGAAGCATATTTATCGCTCCCGAATTATGTTTACCTTCAAGAATTAGTGATAGCTGCGATTAATATGTGACTGATGTTGATACTGTTAATAAATGTGATAGCTTTTGCATCTCTTCATTCTTAGAGGAAAAGTAGCCAGCAATAGCGCTCATGCTCCTACGCCCCGGCTTCTTTATGATGCATCGGCCTAATTGCCTACACGCACATAGTCCAAATACAAGCGAGTCAAAGCGAAAAGGAGCGATCGCTGTCCACACTAGAATTACCAAATCAACGTATTCCTCCGTCAGTGGTGTAGGACAAGATTCATGCTAATGAATTACCTTCCACCCACTGATCAGGGTGTTTGTAGAGCGTAGGTTTTAAGCAACCTGACCTGGCTTGAGGACGATCTTGATGCAGTTGTCTTTCTTGTGTTTGAAGATTTCGTAGCCGTGCGGGGCTTGCTCTAGCGGCAGAGTGTGAGTGATTACGAACGAGGGGTCAATATCGCCGTTTTGAACGCGATCAAGTAGCGTCTGCAAATAACGATGTACGTGCGTTTGTCCTGTTTTCATCGTTAAGCCTTTGTTCATGAAAGCACCCATCGGTATCTTGTCTACAAAGCCTGTGTAAACACCGGGAACCGACACCGTGCCGCCCTTCCGACAGGCAACGATCGCTTGACGTAATACATTGGGGCGATCGGTTTCCAGGCGCACCGCCTGCATCGCCTTGTCATAGAAGCCTTCTAAACCCATACCGTGAGCTTCCATTCCCACCGCATCCATCACCGAATCGGGGCCAATACCCCCAGTCATTTCTTTGAGGGCTTCACCCACCTCGATTTCTTCATAGTTCAAAATTTCTGCTCCGCCGTCTTTTGCCATCTGGAGCCGTTCGGGAACGCGATCAATCGCAATGACGCGCCCAGCACCCAGCATAAAGGCACTTCTAATAGCAAACTGCCCAACTGGCCCGCAACCCCAAATTGCCACCGTATCTCCTGGTTGGATGTCACAATTTTCGGCTGCCATATAACCAGTAGGAAAAATATCAGTGAAAAACAAGACTTGTTCATCTGCCAGCCCATCGGGAATCTTGAATAACCCGACATCGGCAAAGGGAACGCGGGCATATTCTGCTTGACCACCTGCGTAGCCCCCCGTTAAAGCAGAGTAGCCAAAAAGACCCGATGGGGAATGACCCATGACTTTTTCCACCATCCAAGCATTGGGATTGGAGTTATCACACAGCGACCATAAATCCCGATTGCAGAAGAAACACGAGCCGCAGGAAATCGTAAAAGGGACAACAACGCGATCGCCAATTTTTTTATTCTTAACGGCACTGCCTAGTTCAACGATCTCTCCCATGAATTCATGTCCCAAGATGTCACCCGGTTTCATTGTGGGGTTGAAGCCGTTATACAGATGCAAATCAGAGCCACAGATCGCCGTTGAGGTGATTTTGACGATCGCATCACGCGGATTAATGATTTTGGGATCGGGTACGGTTTCCACCTCTACCTTATTCGTACCTTGCCAACAAACTGCTTTCATTGCTTGAGTCTCCTAAAGTTAATAAGTTATTCGTGATCTGTTGTTGCAATCTTGCCCGTTTCCATCAGCATTTTGAAGCGGTGCAGATCATTTTGTTCCAACGGGTGCTATGACAATCTAGGCAAGTTTGAATAAACTGCGGCATCTGTGGATTTACTTTGTTTAAGCCTGGGTTATAGTATTTATCTCTTAAGGACGCTATTTCATCTTAGGGAAACACTTGGTTAATCATCTCTAGCGCAAGGGTGTTTGTAGCGATCGCCTATCTCTATTAAAGGGATGATTACGTATTATGGTAATTGTATGCTTAGGACACGCGCAAAAATAACTTACCAGCAATTTTCGGCGCTTCAATTTATTTCCTCTACAGTGAAAAGCTGAATTGACTCTCAGCTAAACTCCTTTTTTGTGAGGAATGCACTATGCAGAAGGCTTAAATCTAAAGTTTATAACCTTTCGTTAAGCCTAATCTAACTCCCGCCGTCCTTCCAAGGCTCTTGCCAGGGTCACTTCGTCGGCGTACTCCAAATCGCCACCGACAGGCAAACCAAAGGCAATCCGCGTCACCTTAGTAAATGGTTTCAGTAGCTGACCAACATACAGTGTCGTTGTCTCCCCTTCCACACTCGGACTAATTGCCAGAATCACTTCTTGAGGCTGTTGTTTACTGACTCGACGCACCAAGGCTTGGATAGTCAACTGTTCTGGCCCAATGCCATCAATTGGAGAAATCACTCCACCCAAAACGTGATACTTGCCTTTGTACTCGCGGGTTTTTTCCAGCGCAATCACATCACGGGGATCTGCTACGACACAGATAGTCGTGTTGTCACGATTGGAATTGCAGCAGATTTCACAAACAGGTTCAGCAGATAGGTGAAAGCAAACAGAACACAAGCCTATCTGTTTTTTTGCCTCAATCAACGCCTGTGCCAAAGCTTCTACTTCCGCTTCTGGGCGCTTCAAAATATGCAAGGCTAATCGCTGGGCGGTTTTCGGACCAACTCCCGGCAGGCGTTGCAATTGCTCGATTAACCGTGCTAAAGGACGTGCGTAAACCGTTGTTTTGTCTCCAGAATGTTTTTACCTTAACTATAATGACATTTTTCGGCTACTTCCATCTCTTAGGGATGGCGTTTAAGTAGGTATACAAAAATATTTACAGTCATTGCGAGTGCAGGAGTGGGGCGTCATGCAGAAATTCAAGCATAAGTGAAACAGCTACTCAAAGAAAAAAAAGCAAGGGAAGAAAAAAATAGGTTTTTGATGAATCAAAAAACAGAATTATTCGTCACTTAAACTATCAATTCCCTACCTACTTCTACAGGAGGATGATTTATGTCATCACAACTACTTCGATTTATGTCTTTGGGCATTCTTGGCTTATCTTTGTGTCTCGGCAATTCCGCAGCAATGGCGCAATACGATCCTAGTGGCGATGGTGTGGTAGTACCAACAGTACCATCAGGTGGCACTTCAACACCAGTCCCAATAGACACATCGACAGGCACATCCCCCAGTGCTGACGGTACAACTCGGTTTACCTGTCAGACTTACAATGGTCAGTACACTGTTATGTATCAGCCACAAAGTCAACCAGGACAATTCTTTCCTTGGGCGGCACCTGCGGCTTTGGGTGGTGGTTGGGAACCACAAAGACGCTGTGCAGCAATTGCTAGTCGCTTAGAACTTTATCGTCCAGATGGCTTACAAGAACTCCAGACATCTGTAGAAAATAACGAAAATATTGTCTGCGTCACAACTGAAGCTAACTCAACTTGTAGAATTGTGCTGACAGTACCCCGTGGAAAAGACCCCTTTGTTATCCGCAATAGCATTTTTCAGAATTTGACTACTGCTGATAGCGGACAACAAACTGTAGCCGTTAACACTTATGGCGATCGC
>NZ_JBGTFY010000389.1:0-27748 GCF_041747015.1 Nostoc sp. | reverse complement strand
TGCCATGACGAGTTTGAGCAGTTTGCAAGCACAGAAATCCTAAGTCAAAAGCATCCAAGCAAATATCCTCGTATTCTGACTGGGGAAATTGTTGTAAGTAGCTGATGGCATTTTTGAGAGGGATTGCCATGCGATGAATCAATACATGGTTTTCTGTCAATTCAATAGTGGAGGGCAGGTAATAAGAGTCATTGGTGGAGCGGTTCATGGAACAGTGGGTAGGCTGGTGACGATAAATTGCACCCTACTACCTATTTTTTATGTCAGTCAAGGTAATTGAGAAAAGTTTTGTCAATTTGCAAAAACTGAAGAATTAATTTGGTGGTGGAGAATTATGCCATTCTTCCAACAGAGGGTTAATTACTTCGGCGTTGGTGAAAAGAAAATCAGCCACAGCCATAATTCTCTGGTAAGGTAATCCAGCTTCTCGGCGGCTGGCTTGTCCACCCAACCAGTGATAAGCCGTAGATTTAGAGATGGCGCAGATTTTTGCTAATTCTTTGTAATCTAATCCCCAACGATAGCTAAAGTCTTGGGGAGACATGAACATTTGGTTGTGCAGTTCTAGCAACTGCTGATGTTGTTGCGCTTCAGACATGATTGCTCTGAAGCCTTTGCAATAATGAGTTATCCAGGGGTTCGATATCTTCCTCGAAAGCGAAGTCACAGCTACAGGTGTCACGAGAGGGGCTGCGCTCATCTAGAAGAACCAAGTAATGTAAGCCAGTGGAAATGCAAGTGGCTTGTTGGGTGTATATGACTCCAATGACACGACCAAAATCGCCATTGGGTATTTGAAACCATCGCACCCATTCACCGAGATGAAATCTCTGCTGGGGTAACTCGTTAGGAACTATCTCTGGTAGTGCTACTGGCGGAATTTGGGGGAAGATATCAAGCATAAAAATCTACTTAGTTGCAGATTAACCAAGAACAGTAAAGATCAGGAATAATTCCGTTTTGTAAACAGAAAGTTTCCAGCACAGTGAACAATAGTTCCCGATGTCAAGGTTAAGACCTCACTGTTTTCCTTTGAATCACCAAACCAAATCCCCTCAACTTGGTTGCAAGTCAATACCGGAGTTGGTTGTTGTGCTTAATCATAGTTTACTCGCTTCTAATGGTAAAATTACCTGCATACACGAAAATTTATGATTTATTTGTGTTTCTTGTAGGGTGCTACTGCTGATACCTGTTCTAAAAGCTCTGTAATTGTCGGTTGAATTACCTCTAGTTTGATGGCTATAAGGTTAATAGTGTGAGCAACTTCAAGAATTTGTAGCACTGTATCTGGTCGTTTCTCAAATTGAGAACCCCAGTTTTTATCGATTGTTTGGTACGAGTAGACCCCAAAAGTTGCTTGTGTGAGCGATCGCACGCACGCGGCTCTATACCCTCTTTTTTCTGGCTTTGGGTTTTTAACGTACAAACGGCAGTATTCTAGTGGTTCCATTGACGGTTTCTTCTGATTACGTCAATTAATGATTTTGTCGCCTGTAGTACCATAAATAATACCCATTATAAATGGTAATTATCTAAACTCATTTTCGTTAGCTATTTAGACCTGATACCCGCTTCTACAAGGCTTATTTTTCGGACGGAAAATCAATACAGCAGAAGCCCACGGCTTACCCCTCTTCTGTCACTCTCCGGGAGGGCAATCTCTAGAAGCTTTATCAGTCAATCAATACAAGCTATCCTATTACAAAAACTTGGTTATTGTAGTTTAAAATTCCAGCGTTGTGGATAGATGGACATTGCCAGAGGTGTTTTATGAGATTTACAGAAATGGAAAATTACCAAAAATTTCAGGACTTACGCAACTGTCACAAGCAATGGCGCGGTGTAGACGCGCCGCGCGCCAAACAACTAGGGGATAAACATGGCAACATCCAGACTTTTTAGTTGCTGAACTAAATAATTTGACAATAATCCATGTTTAATTTGATAAATTGTTTGACTACTTTTATAAGCTAAAGTTTTGAGTCGAAGCCAGACTAAAATGGTGATTTAGAAAGAGCCACAAAACTTGCTGCTCTTAGAAGCGGGGGACTTAAACCCCCAAAATTAGTTAGATGCGCCAATCTTCGTGCAATATTTATCTAATGAATAACCAGAGCAATAATATTATTAGCAATACACCACAAAAAATTACGAAACTAGGATTCTTAGCTATTCGAATTGCTAATTTCAAAAGATTTGCAATAATTTCTAACTTCTTATCTGAAAGACCAGTTAACTTCTTTAATACAAAGTCCATTGTAGATTGAGAAGAGGAATCCTGTTTCAATGCCTCGGGTAAGATTCCAGCAATCACCTGTCTATAATAATGCCATTCACGAATAAGGGGTTTATAGTAATCCCTTCTAAATGCAAAATACTGAATCCCTTTGAAGAAAATAGTTAACCAAGGAACGATCTGCTCCACATAAAAATCTTGTAAAGAAGTTTTAGTAGGTGGAGTGTTATGTTTAATATCCTGAGAAGATATATCTGCATCAAGATTGTTTAATATTCTATCTTTCTCCTGTTCTTCATCTTTATCTAACTGATTTGCAAAAGAAACTAAAGAACGTGTTGCAATTTGTTGAGCAACAGGATTACGAGCATTTTTTATCCAATCATACATTGCTTCCTCAATTGGAGTTTGAGGGCGTTGCTCATTTGTCCAAATTTGGTATTTATAAGGGTAAGAAGTACTACCTATCTTCAGAAATTTCTTAGAACTCCAATAGTCCCCGCCTGATAAATTGATGCGCTGCTCAAAGTAAATTTCAGCTAAAGTTTTGACAATATCTCCACGTTCATTTTCCTTTACTTCACCTACTAAAGATTGAAGTTGAGGCTCAATTGCGTCAAAGTGTAGACGTGCTTGACGGCCAATAGCGAACAGGATCGCCTCACGTACAAAAGGGTGTTTCTCTCTTTGGATAATTGCGTGTAAACGTTCAAAAATATCTTTAGGAGTAAGTTGATTAATATCCTCTACAGATTCTATCTCTCCATAAGTTCGCGCAACAGTTGCAAGCAAAGTTTCTCGGGAGGTAATTTTCGATATATCTATGTATTCAGGGAGATTTTGTAACCCTTCTTCCGTCCACTTCTCCAGAATTTCTCGTGTTTCTTCCGATTTTATTGTATAAGCAAGTGCCAGACTTCTAGCAACTGCTTTATTGAATTTAACGATTGAATTTTCTGAACTAGAATAACTTACTTGTTTTTGTATTGTATCGTGTAACCACTTGCTTAATTGTCTTAAATGTATTTGCAATACTCTTGGAAGAGTATTGTTGATAAATGCATCCCGAACGACATTGCTATTATCATTGGCTAACTTTTTCAATAACTCATATAGTTCCTCAGAGAGTCCTTCTGAACCTAACATTCCAAGTGGTGGATCGTAAAGCGCAGCATAACTAACAGTTAGTGCTACTGTAACTTTTATATAATCTTCTGCTTTTGAACTCTCATTACTTTCTTCATTACGTCCTTTCAAGATAGCGTCAACCTGTTCGATAATACGCCTGGCTTGAATTAAATCTAACCATGTATGAAGCGTGTTAAAAAGTTGTTGATCTAGACCATAATCAGGATCGCGCCATCGTGCCATTGCATAGGCGGCTGTGGACTGAACAGAAGTATTTTTATTTGCAGATAGTTGCAGTAGAGTTGTTTGAATTGAGCTTTCTGAAATTGAGCCAATATCGCTTATAGTCTCAGCAATTGCTGTACGAATCTCTCTACACTTGGTTTCACTACCGTATAGCTCTGGATTCGCCAAGCGTCCTCCTACAGACTTTGTTACAATATCTACCATCACTGGTAATGCTGATAAAATTTGCCTGCGATCGCTATTCCAAGCCACCTTAAACAACGTTCGACGCTGTTTGGAAAAACGAATTGCAATTTTAGTTCCCTGGTATTTTGTCTCAGTAAAGTTGAAAAAATTGTGAAGGTTCTCTAAATCGCAGTAGTCAAGTGCGCGAAGCGAAGCATCCCGTCGTTGCCAAACATTCTCGACTATTTCTTCTAAAGCAGCAAAAAATTGATCGTCAAATAGCCCATCAAAAAAACTTAATCCTAATGCAAGTAGTCGTTCACGCGATCCAAGTTTTTGGTGATACCAATTACTAAGAGCGTCTTCTTGAGATAGTGTATTAATTAGTTCTTCACAGTCAGCAACGCTTTCGCGTGATAGTTCATACCAAAACTTTCTTATACTCTCGGGTTGTCTCCAAGCAGCAAAGGTTATATCTGTACTTATTACAACATAGTGCTCCCTTAAAACTGCGGCTCTCTGAATTCGTGCCAGATCGTAACCAACGTTTTGCGGTGTAACCTGAGTCAGTATAAAAACTGTAGTTTTTTCTGTATTTTGAAGTTCTATATCGATACTTTGTGGATCGGAACTGCGATGCCATTCTTTTGTTATTATTTCCTCACCACGACTGAAACTTAATTCTTCGATTAGACAAGATACAGTGTGTTTGGCTAAGGATTCTTTATCAACATCAGAACTTCCCGCTAGAACTAAAAATCTTTGCTTAGTAATTCTTGCAATCAACTGTGATGTAATTTTTGGGCTTGTAAAATTTGAAGATTTATATCGCTCAAGGGATGGCTCAAAGAAGTCAGGTTTTTGCTGCACTACAGTTTGATAACCGATCTGATTAATATCTCCTTCAAAATTGAAATCTCTACCAACTTCAACATCTTTGAAGGCAGTCTGCTGCACATTGTTATCACTCATGTTCTTTAACTCTCCTGAGTTAAGTTTCCATCAAATTTAACATCTTTACTAACTTCTAAATCAGCACCCATCACTTGCTCGATAGTTCCACCTTTGCTGGCTTTCTGAATCATGTCCCCTTTGACTTCGAGGTTGGTTGCCTTGATATTACTTACCATTACATGACGGGTAACACCTGCCTGCTCAAGTTGCTTAACTAGCTCCTCTATCTTCCTGGCAAAAATTTCATCATCACTCATCTGTGTTATTATTTCTGCTTCTACTATTGCAATGTTGGATTCCGTTGGCTGCTTTTCTGCGCGCGTGAGCAAGCCTGCTGTGCCTGATTCCTGAAATCTTTGACGAATAGTAGTTATCAACTGAGCAACTCGATCGGATGCACTTTTTCCTAGTGCTTTTCCCCCTTCTTTAAGAGCTTCACTAAAAATGAGTTTTACAATTGTGGTTGCAATTGCTGTTATAGGTTCCATATCAAAATCAGCTTTTCTAAAAGGCTGCTAGCTAGAGCATATCATATCATCTTCTAATTCAATTATTTTATGTTGCAGATTTGTGGCTAATTAAGGGTTAAAATTATGTTTTTAAGATGTTGATTTTTACCAGCAACAAATTATTGTCTGCGATTGTCCAGGAATAGAAAGCCGGGTAAAATGTTGCCTCTGAGTATTGCTAAAGAATTAAAATCGGATTTAAACAGGACTTACGCAACTGGCACAGCGCGATCGCATTTATATAGTATTTACGTACTACATAAAAGTGGCATAGCCAAAGAGAATTGATGAAATTAGTAACAGTAATCGGCTGTGTTAAGTATTCTTCAAATCATGAGAAAATTAGTTGAGGGTGGATAAAATAAATTCTGTAGTTTATGAGATTTACTAAACTTAACTATTGCCAGTACCTATTAAGTAGTCAGATTAATTATACTCTGACAAATTTGGCGGAGCATTTAGACCAGATAAGTCATGATACAATCAACCGTTATTTAAAGAGCGAAAAATTAACACCTCGGATTCTTTGGGATAATGTGAAAGATTTAATAGAAATAAATGATAATGCCTACTTGGTTTTTGATGACACAGTAATTGATAAGCGATACGCTATTGAAATCGAGCCAAGTAGACGGCAATATAGTGGCAATGAGCATGGTGTAATTCAAGGGATTGGGCTAATAAATTGTGTATATGTAAATCATGAAATCGGAAAATTTTGGGTAGTTGATTATCGCATTTATGACCCAGATACAGATGGAAAAACAAAGATAGACCATGTGATAGAAATGCTGCAAAACCTTGTATATCATAAGGTTTTGCAGCATTTCAAGCTGTCTTGATGGACACTTGGTATGCGACAAATAAATTGATGTTATATATTGATGGATTAGGAAAATATTATTATTGTCCTCTGAAACGTAATCGACTTGTTGATGATACAGCAGGTGAAGAAGATTATCAAAAAATTGAATTGTTATCTTGGAATGAAGAGGAGTTGAAATCAGGTAAAATAGTTAAAATAAAAAAGTTTCCTCAAGCTAAAAAAGTGAAACTGTTCCGGCTAATTGTCTCCACCGACAAAACGGATTTTATCGCTACAAACGATTTATCTCAAGATTCTACGGACGTTGTGCAAAAAGTGTGTAAGGTTCGATGGAAGGTTGAGGAGTTTCACCGAGAATTAAAACAATTGACTGGCATTGAATCATGTCAATGTCGTAAGGGTCGTATTCAAAGAAATCATATTGCCTGCGCTATTTTAGTTTGGCTTAGGCTCAAAGATTTAGCTTATAAAACTGGTCAAACAATCTATCAAATTAAGCATGGATTGTTATCAAATTATTTAGTTCAGCAACTCAAACGTCCGGCTGTTCCCATGTTTATCCTGTAGTTGTTTGGCGCGCGGCGCGGTGTAACCGCGCCATTGCTTGTGACAGTTGCGTAAGTCCTGAATTTGTAGAAGTTTGATACATTCTTTCAACTTTGTCTAAATACGATCGCTCTTATCATTTTTCTAAAGGTTATAAATTGCCCCATTCTCAGCTAACCACTGCTTCCGCTCAAGATAATCTGGCACAATACGCTCCACCCTATGCCAAAATGCAGTGCCGTGATGCGGTTCAATTAGATGCACCAGTTCATGAACTGCCAAATACTCAATCATCGTTCGTGGTAGCATTGCCACTCGCCAGTGAAAATATAAATCCCCTTTGTGTCCGCAAGAACCCCAACGATTACCTAACTCACGTACTTGTATTGAACGAGGTGAAGTAATAATTCGTTTAATCAGTGTGGCAATTTGTTGTTCTACAATTGGCTGAAGGTGTTCCCGATACCACTGAATAAAGTGTTCTCGACCTTGAGCTTGTGCTGGGCATTGTAACTCAAAGCGGCTTTGATAGAGTCTGAGAGATGGCTGTTGTTGAACTTGCTCTACTACTTTGAGGCGATAGCTACGTCCTAGATAATAAAAACCTTCACCTGATACGTATTCTTTAACGCTAGCTGGTGGATTTAATGACTCTTTTGTTAAAAGTTTGCTGTAAATCCAGTAACGTTTCTCGCTGACAATTCTTTCTAATGTTTCTATTGGTACTTCTGGGGGAGAAGCTAAGACTAATTTACCGTCACGTTCAACGGTAATACCTACAGTGCGGCGTTTGGAAGTGTGGCGAATTTCAAAACTCAGGTCGCCAAAGGTGATGCTTGTCATGCCATTAAATTATCACGATTTCTCCTAGCTAATTGGACTAATTTATCGGCGACTTCTTCGAGTTGGTTGTAACTCACTAAATCATGATCATCCAAGTAGCCTGCTATCCACCTTCTTAAATCCTCTTGGACTATTTGGCTACCCCAATTTACCCGTCGTACTTCTTGGCGGATATGTTCGACAATTTCCACAGTTGCTTGAGCAAGTTCGGGGAGTTGTTTTTGGGAATATTCACCTAAAATGTTGAGAAATGGCATTTGAGTTTTGGGATCTAATCCAGTATCATCTGTAGTACGACCAGCTTGGATTTGTTCTATATACTTCTGCAATGCCTCAACTTTTGCTTCCCAGTTATCAGCTAAAGATTCCAGAATTTCTGTTAGTTTTTCACTTAAATTTTTGTAGTAAACTGGGTCTTCTTCATAATTTACGCTGATATGGTGACGAGCAGCAAATTCCATTTCTGCTGCTTGGGCTTTAATCGAGCGATGGCGCTGGACATGGGTTTTAAAATCCAGAGTCCACTTTTAATATCTTCTATCTTTGAATTATTTCTCCAATGGCGCTTTGTGGGGAAGTTGATAATATATCTGGGGTTTAATAAGCTACCTGTTGCTACGGTAAACATCCGCCCTGGCTGGACTTCATTAGCTTTACAGGCTTTCTCATAGTGGCGGAAGTTTTCAGGATAAGCTTGCTTGAATTGCAAGGCAATCCCTTTGCCCATGACACCAACACAATTAACAGTGTTAACTAGAGCTTCTGCTTTTTCTTCTAATAAGTTGCCTTGCTTAAATTCAAACATACTTATGTTAACCAACTATGTCAACCTAGTTATCAATCCAATTTTCCAACAGAGGGCTGACTTTCACGAGTAACGGTCTCAAGTTTTTATGGTCAACTAATTTGTCATGCTGTAAACGACCAAGAATGATCCCTGGATATCTGCGATGAGTGTAAGCAAATTCTTCAATTGCTTGACGAGAGAAGTATTTTTTAACCCCGGAAACAAAAACCTTAAAGGCTTGAGGTTCTATCAACCAGTTAGCAGCTTCTTTATCAGCTTCTTTCTCTTTGTCATTGTCTTCTAAAGCATCTAAGTTATCTAAATAAATCCCTTGATGTCCTAAAACAATATGTGCTAACTCATGCATAAGAGTAAACCAAAATGAGTCAATCCGGTCATATCTCAATGTCAAGGCAATAATTGGTTTATCGTTCAAGTAATAAGCTGCACCATCGAGATAGGTTTTTTTTAGATGAGGGACGATTACAAAATGTACTCCTAAATCTGCTAGCAATTTAGGAATCCGTGCAATAGTTTCTACTTGTTCAGCACAAGCAAGAATTTCAGGAATAGCAGCTTCTAGTTGCTTGCGGTCAAATTTAGCAACTGTTTGTTGTTTGGCTCGATACTCAACTCGTTTTACCCAAGCTATCCGAGAGGTTTCTTCTGGTTCTCTATGTTCGGAACAACGAAAGTTAACTGCTAATTGGGGTATTTCATTTAAAGACGAGATTCCGAGATAATTACAGACTTGCTGTTCTAATTCATCAATCGAATCTGTTGCTTGAATCCACCTATTTTTGATGAGTTCGGAGATGGGGGCTATTGTATACAATCGACTTTTACGAGCTATATCTTGCTCCTTTTTTTCTTTTCCTGCTAGATGAAGACGATATTTTGCCTCAAGGTTTGTCCAGAACTCAGGAGAAGTCCCCAAAGCTTGGGAGAGTTCGATAGCTGTTTCTGGTGTAATTTGCTTACTTCCCCGGATAATTTCGTTGATGGCTTGAACTGGACGACCCATAATTTCTGCTAAATCTTTCTGTGTCCAGCCACGCGCTTCTAATTCTCTACTTAAAATTTTTCCTGGTGTTGGTACTCTCGCTGGTGTTAGCTTCTGGCTCATATTGCTGTCTCCCCTGCTGATAAAGGTTAGTGGTAATCTTCGATATCGATTATTGTGAGGTAATGTCCCTGTTCATCCTCATCCACTGTCACAATTAGACGCCACTGGTCATTTAAACGTAAGGAACGTTGTCCTTGTTTTCCTCGTTTACCTTTGAGTTTCTCAAATCTCAACCCTTTTAGAGCATATAATTCTCGCTCATCGACAGCAGCATCAATAATCGCCATGACTTCAAAAAAGTCATCAACCACACCTGGGTATTTATGAGCATCTTTTTCTTCTGTGTAAAGTGCTTCGAGTTTGTTTTTTTTAAAATAAAAACGCAAAGCTCCCCCCAATGTAAATGCAGCGGATTCTGCATTATATTAAAGCTAAATTCAGCTTTGGGGTGAATCACTGATATTTTAATTTTAAATCTTAATGTGATAAGAATTTTAAGCAGTTTGTAAAGATTGTCAGATTATCTTGAAAGTTAGTGCAAACCTAATACTGTCAAGGGTTTAGACATTTTCCTCTAACCACATACCTTGCTTGAACCTCATCATCTCCTCTTGATAGTACAAATATACTATAACAGCAAGCTAAGGGCAAGTTATCCATACCAATGGCATAGGCATTAGGTCATATTGGTATTGAAGCTGCAAAAGCTTTTTACTGTTGGATTATCTGATTGTGCTAACTCGCACTTTTCCGGTTAATAAATCTTGCATCAGCCCCTGTTTTTGGAGTTTGAGCTTGTTAAGGTAAGCTTCTTCTGCGCGAATGCGGGTATCGTGAGTATCAAGTATTGCTTGAATTGCCCTTTGCTTTTCAATTGAAGGTTTGGCTATCAGTAGCTTTTGAAGCTCTCCGACATTAAAGTGCTGTTGAGCTAACCCACCTTGTACACGAAGAACTTGACCTTTTCCAGAATCTGAATTAATCCACGTTGCAAGAAATGCTGAATCAATTTCTGCACTTGGGCGAGAAATAATAATGTCAACGCAATTAGCACCATCAAAGTCAGGAGAAACAACACAAGATGTTCCTGGGTAGCCAGTACGAACGGTAAGCACGTCTCCTGTACGGATCATACTTTTAGCAAGTATTCGGTTTGATTGTTCAGACATAAATACTAAGTCTGAAGGGTCTAAGCCTGCTTCACGAACATTTGCAGAACGCAATACAGGAACTCCAGAGGGCTTATAATACTGTGATGGTCTGATAACAATTCCAACAACTATTTCTTTACAAACGGATTCACAAGTCCCAACTTCCCAATCTTTTGGAATTTTTCCCAATAAAGAATCTTTGAAATGTTCAGGATGCGCCTGTGGATCTCTCAATTTGCCATTCTCATCTAACCCGCGTGTGAGCAAGTCTTGTAATAGTCCGGCTTTAGTTTGTTTAAGTTTTATAATAAGGGAGGATGTGCGGGCGATCGCTTCATCCACCGTATCCAAAATCTCAGCAATACGTTGCTGTTCTGGAATTGGAGGTAATCTCAGTATAATTGAGCTAAGTACAGGAACCTGGATAGTCTTAATTGTTGTTGCTGAAGTTTCTAAATCAAGTTGATTTTGGAAAATATCTGATGAAAGGAAATGCCTTGCGTATTGAGATAGTACCAACAACTGGTTAAATTGAATACGTATTAAATTAGCAGTTATTACTGCTCCTTTTAAAGCATCTGGAACAACAGAAACTTTTCCCATTGTTCCTCTAACAGACATCACAAAGTCACCAGGTTCAAGTTTTACTTTATGGAATCTGTTTGCTGTACTTTCAGAAACATATCGATATAATTCAAATCGTTCTTCTAGCCTTCCATCATCCAAAATCAATTCCCCTCGAATTTCAGGGACACCTTTTTCTACATATTTGATTCCGTAGTATGTTGGATAACGATACAAAAGTGTGAGAACACTTCCAAGATTTACAACATCCCAATCTTTTGGAATTTTACCCAAAGGCGAATCCTTAAACTCCTCATTCTTGACCAAAACCTCACGCATACCCCAACCCCTGCAAAAACTCATTCAACTTCTTCACTGCTGCATCCCGTTCCACCTCAATATCTTGCAACGTCACCCGATATTTATCCCACCAATTCTCTACCGCCGCAATTACCTGCTGACGATGTGCGGTAACATATCGCTCCAATTCAGCAATTAACCCATCTTTAAAAATTGCTAACACCAAATCCTGACAATCTTCATCAGTCAATGCAGCCCGCGCAGCTTCCAAACGCTTCACCAACTCATTCTTTAATGTCTTTAATTCTGCTTTTTCTTCCCTCAACTGCTTACCAATTTCCTTATAGGGTTCCAGTTGGGCTTCTATTTCAGCAATTTCCGCTTCATTCTCTTCAATAAAAACCTCAAGTTCAGCAATTTTATCTTTATTTAATAAAGGTGTCTTCTTTAAAATCTTGAGTTCTTTCTTCGGCTCTTTAATCGAATTTTTTATATACTTAAGGTCTTTCTCTAAATCCTTGACAATATTAACCGCTTCTGATTCTTCACCTTCTTCAGCATCCGCCTCAGCTTCCTCTCCCTGCTCAAAAGCTAACTTTTGCTGTTCTAATTCTGCAATTTTCGCCTCAGCCTCAGCAATGTCTTGTAAATAATCCGGCATCAACCGCCCGACCAATTTATGATTTAGAGGGTCAAATTTTCCCTGCTTTTTCTTCTCATCATCATCTTGCTCTAAAGCATCTTTAATCGTATCTACCCAACTATCAACTAAACCACCAAAACCTGACTCTGATAAACTTCTTAGTTCATACCTCTGTTCATTCCACCAACTAGCAACCACACCCGCCACTTTAAAGCGGTCAAGTAATCCCACAGGTTGCAAACTATCCACAAAAGAACTAAAAAACTCAGCACGGAGTTCCATCACCTTTTTGGTTTTCGGCAAGTCACCCAAACTGGTCGAGTGTACTTGCCACCAAGCAGCAAACACACTATAAAGTTTGCCTTCTTGCTGCTGCACACCAGCATCAGATTCTATAAAACTTTTGATCTGCCCTCTTTCGCTAATTGCAGAAATAAAATCCAAATAATCCACTAATTCCTCTCCGCTACAATCCTATTGGGATCAAACCCATGTGCTGCCAATAATTCGCGCTTCGCTTCTACCTCAGCCTTGGGAATTCCCCCAAATAAATGCGCTTTTACATCTTGTGGTTCTGGTGGTGGTGCATTATCAGCATAGCGGCGGATATTACAGTTGTAACCTTCTTCTGCCAATTTTTCTTTAGTTACTACTGCCGAATATCCCGGTAAAGACACAAAATTTTCAAACACCCAGGAAATCTTTTCGATATGTTCAGGGCGCAAATAATTTTGAGCGCGACCTGCATAATATTCAGCATCAGCATTAATAAACAAAACTTTTCCCTGGCGTTCAACAGGTTTTGCCCCTTGTGGACACATCACCAAAATACAGGCGGGGATACCAGTGCCATAAAACAAATTGGGTGGTAAGCCAATCACCGCCTCTAATTGATCATTTTTAATAAAACTCTCCCGAATTTTCTTTTCTTCTCCGCCGCGAAACAGAACCCCATGCGGCATTACCGTCGCCATCATCCCATCAGTTTTGAGAACAGCTAACATGTGCTGGGCAAACATCAAATCTGCTTTTTTACCCGTCTCAGGACAATAACCATGCGTAAAGCGTCCAGGAAATTGCATTCCCTCGCGGCTATAGTTTTGAGAAAAAGGCGGATTACTGATTACTCTGTCAAAGCTTATTAGTTCACCGTCAGCAATATGCAAGGGATTAAACAGAGTATCATCATTATGTATATCTGCATCTCGAATGCCGTGCAGCAGCATATTAATTTTGCAAATTGCCCATACGCCGCCGTTATTATCCTGACCGTATAGTGCTAAATTTCTGGCATCACGACCGCATTCTTCTACATATTGCTTGGACTGAATTAACATTCCCCCTGAACCACAACAAGGATCATAAACTGACATCCCAGGTTGAGGTTTTAACAGGCGCACCATCAGCTGCACTACTTCACGCGGCGTATAAAACTCCCCCCCTTTTTTCCCGGCTGAATCTGCAAACTCTTTAATCAGGTACTCGTAAGCCGCACCCAGCAAATCAGGAAATACAAAATCCTCATTTCGCAAACGATATTTATTGAAGTGTTTAATCAGTTCGCGCAACTTGACATCAGGAATCCGATTTTTACCGGCTTGACGATTAAAATCAATATGTTTTAATACACCTGTCAGGGCTTCGTTACTTTCCTCAAATGCCGTCAAAGCATCATTTAGCCCTTGTCCGACGTTTTTATGTAGCTGATCACGAATATATGCCCACCGCGCTTTTTCTGGTACAAAAAAAGTTTCTTTGTAAGTGGTGGGGTTTTCTGCCCTCATGTTTGCTTCTTCTTGTGTCCTTCCCCTTTGCAAATTCTGCTGCAAAATCTGCTCATACTGTGGCTCAAATACATCCGAGGCGCGTTTTAAAAAAAGCATCCCGAAGATGTATTCTTTGAAGTCCGAAGCGTCCATTTTTCCCCGCAGAATATCCGCAGCAGAAAAAAGATGGCGTTCTAGTTGCGGCAGCGTGAGTTTGCCCATAGTAGATGCTGAGATTGCGACACTAATGCTTTGCCAGTATATCTCTTGTTAAGAGACACTCCAACACACTTCCAAATTGCTGAAGTCTAATCTTTCAATTTGCTGGCTATACGCTCGTGTATGGTATCTAACCATACTGGAATTACAGGTTGACCTGCTTTTATTTGGGCGATCGCTTGTTCTAATTCAAACTCTACAAGTTCGAGCGATCGCTTGTGATTGTCTCGTTGGAGCATCCACCGCGTACCTTTCCCAGATTCAAATAATTCTGGTTCCTTGTCTTTCAATGTTTTAAGCGTAGTATTAGCAACATCAAAATTTAGCCCCATAGACAAAAAATATAACATTGCTGCCAGTTCAATCAAATTCGGCTTTGAGTAATAAATACTACGCCCTATTCCAGTCTCACCGATAACAGGCATAACTACACCCTTTTCTCGCCAGTATTGGAGCTGGCGCAGAGTGCAGCCTGTGATTTCAGCAGCTTGTTTACTCGTAAAAAAAGTTTCCTGCATGAAATCATTTTATGCACAGCATTTTATTAAACATATATGTTACAATTGAACATATATGTTTATAATTTAAAATCGATGAGTCAAAACACGATTCAGTGTCGTCTTGTCGCTAGTGTTGTTACTCGCCAACAGCTATGGAAGCTCATGGCAGATAAAAACACTCCACTGATTAATGAATTACTGCTTCAAGTAGCTCAAGATCCTGACTTTGAAACCTGGCGACAAAAGGGAAAAATACCTACTGGGATAGTCAAGCAACTGTGTGCAGTACTCAAAACCGACTCTCGCTTTATTGGTCAACCAGGACGGTTTTACACAAGTGCGATCGCTAGAGTTAACTACATCTACAAATCTTGGTTAGCGCTGATGAAAAGGTTGCAGTACCAACTGGACGGTAAAAATCGCTGGTTGGAAATGCTCAAAAGTGATACTGAATTAGTAGAAGCCAGTGGTGTTAACTTAGAAAGCATTCGTCTCAAAGCTACTGAAATTCTGGCTCAAGTTACACCTCAGTCTGATATGGTTGAACCACAACCAGCCAAAGGCAAAAAACGTCAAAAAACTAAAAAATCAAAAGATTCAGATAGCGATCGCACTGTCTCCAAGAGCCTATTTGAGGCTTACAGCAACACAGAAGATAACCTAACTCGTTGTGCTATCAGCTATTTGCTTAAAAATAGATGCAAAGTGAGTGAGAAAGAAGAAGACCTAAAAAAGTTTGCCCAGCGTCGGCGCAAAGTAGAAATTCAAATTGAACGTCTCACGGAACAGCTAGCTGCTCGAATTCCTAAAGGAAGAGATTTAACCGATACGAAATGGCTAGAAACTCTAATTATTGCCACTCAAAAAGTTCCTAGCAATGAAGATGAGGCGAAATCATGGCAAGACAATTTATTAAAAAAACCTAGTAGAGTACCTTTTCCAGTTGCTTTTGAGACCAATGAAGATATGACTTGGTTTAAAAACAAAGATGGGCGTATCTGTGTAAAATTCAATGGTTTTAGTGAACATACTTTCCAAATATATTGTGACTCTCGTCAACTCCATTGGTTTCAACGTTTTTATGAAGACCAGCAAATCAAACGAATCAGTAAAAAACAGCACTCCAGTAGCCTATTCACTCTCCGAAGTGGACTTATTGCTTGGCAGGAAGAGGAAGGCAAAGGCGATCCTTGGAATGTTAACCATTTAAATTCTCTACTGTTCTGTAGATACTCGTCTGTGGACAGATGAAGGAACAAACCTAGTTAGAGAAGAAAAAGCAGAAGAAGTTGCTAAAATTCTCACCAAAATTAAAGCCAAGGACGACCTCAATGACAAACAGCTAGCTTATATAAAAAGGAAAAACTCCACATTAGCCAGAATTAATAACCCTTTTCCTCGTCCTAACAAGCCTTTATATAAAGGTCAATCTCATATTCTTGTTGGTGTTAGCTTTGGTCTAGAAAAGCCTACAACAGTAGCAGTCGTTGATGGCTCTACAGGTAAAGTGCTTATCCACCGGAGTATTAAACAAATACTTGGTGATAATTACAGACTGCTTAATAGACAGCGACAACAAAAGCACTCGTTATCTCATCAACGCCAAATAGCTCAAACGCTTGCTGCACCAAATCAATTGGGAGAATCAGAGTTAGGGCAGTATGTAGACAGATTGATAGCTAAAGAAATTCTAGCGATCGCACAAACCTATAAAGCTGGTAGTATCGTCCTCCCTAAGTTGGGCGATATGCGAGAACAAGTTCAAAGTGAGGTTCAAGCCAAAGCTGAACAAAAATCAGACTTAATAGAAGTTCAAAAAAAGTATGCCAAACAGTATCGAGTTAGTGTTCATCAGTGGAGTTATGGCAGATTGATTTCTACCGTTAAAAGTCAAGCAGCTAAAATCGGAATTGTCATAGAGGAGGCAAAACAGCCGATTCGAGGTAGTCCACAAGAGAAAGCGAAAGAATTAGCGATCGCAGCTTACCATTCCCGCAAAATAAACTGATTGACAAGACACCGAACCTTGAGAATAGAATAAGAATATTCAACAGCGCCGCAGTTCATGCTTTTTACAAGCCTCTGTGCTGTGTAAATTTGGGTTAGTTTGACTGCTGTTAAACAGTCTTGCTTTCTGACCCTGGTAGCTACCCACCTTGATGCTGCTGTCCCTTGCGGACAGGAATAAGGTGCGCCCCCAGTAATAGAGGTGCGGGTTTACCGCAGTGGTGGCTACTGAATCACCTCCGACCAAGGAGGAACCCACCTTAATTATTTTTTGGCGAATCAAAGCGGGGTCAATTTCTCTGGGGTTCTGCCAAAAGTTTAAATCGCTTGTTTAATGAGGTTTATATTAATTAGTGAAAAGTGACATTAATCTGTTAACAGTGACAAATAATTAGTTAATGTACATAAAATACCTAAAAAGTGGGTGACCTGAGATTCGAACTCAGAACCAATAGATTAAGAGTCTACTGCTCTACCGTTGAGCTAGTCACCCGCACAATTAACAAATATAGCAAACTTCTGGCATATTTGCTAGTACAGCAGACCAAAAAATCAATTAAAGCGGAAATTTGATGCTGAAGGTGGTTTGACCTGCTGCACTATTTACACAAATTGAGCCGCCTAAATGTCTGACCATTTTCTGCACTAATGCCAATTCCAATCCAGTGCCGCTATGTTTCCAAGGATCATGTTTGGAAAGGTGATAAAAAGGCTCAAAAATTCGTGACAGTTCGTTGCTGGTAAGCTCTATTCCTGAATTAGTAATATTAAGCTCTACTGCGTCCCCTGTCAGATCAGCACAGACTATTATGGATTTGCCTGCCGGGGTATATTTGCAGGCATGGTTAAGCAGTTCGGTAATAATCCGCTCTAAATCTGTGATATCTGTCTCTAAAGGCGGGAGTGCCTGATCAACACTCAGGTTTAACTGTTGCCGCTGGAAGAGAGTGAGGTCTCGAAAAGATTCAACAATGGGATGAAGCCAGGTTTGTAAGTCAATAGCAATCAAAGTTGGGGGAGCGGGTTCGGCTTCCAGAGACGTGAGTGTGAGCAGATCGTTAATTAACTTGTTTTCTCGCCCACACTCGTTATGTAAAATCTGTAAGAGTTGCGGAAGTATTTCTATATCTAATATTTGTTCTGGTGTGAGAACACTTTCGAGAGTTTGGGCTGCGAGGCTGATGCTAGTTATTGGTGTCCGCAGTTCTTGGGACAGGGTTCTCAGAAATTCGTTTTTTAGCTGATCGCGTTTTTCTAGTTCTTTAACCTGTGCCTGGGTTTGTTCATAAAGCTGGGCTTGACGAATGGCGATCGCACATTCATTTGCTACCTGCTGTACTAGTTCAATTTCAAATTCATCAAAGGCATCTTGTGTTGGTCTTGTTAGCCAAATATTTCCCAAAATCCCTTGAGGATCGAAAATTGGACAAGCCATCTGGGACATAACCAGCAAGTTGGGTCGCCATCCAGGCACAATTTCCAAAAATTGCAAAGGTTGTTTTTGCAACAGCGGCTGATAAACTTCGAGACGGTCTGCAATCTGTCTGGTCAATCCTTGAGACTGAGGTAAGTTAGTGGTGTACTCGTAGGTAATAGTAACCAGAGTTTGGCAAGTGCTGTAGAGTTCAATTTGGCAACGATCAAGGTTCAGTAACCGTGCTAATTCCTGGGTAACTGTTTGCAACTCCTGACTTTCATTTACACTGTCGCGGATTTGTTCTCTGATGCGTCGCACCAATGCTTCAAAATGTCGCATCTGCTGCAACTGATTTATGTGCTTTTGTTTCTGTAACTCGATCTTTGCCTTGAGATATTCAGTCTGCTGACGAAGTTCTGCCTGCCCAGCAGCAATGCCAATTTGAGTTGCCAACTGCTTGAGCAAGTCAGTTTCTGTTTGCTGCCATTGACGCGCTTGGTGGCAATGTTGGGCAATCAACAGTCCCCACATATCTTGCTCTTTAAAAATCGGCACGACTAGATTAGCTCTTATTTGCAAAGAAGCGAGGAAATTTATATGGCAAGGATGCAACCCGGCTGCATAAATATCTTCGACAACTTGAATGCAACCCCGCCCGTAGTGTTCTCGATGTTTGCCACTAAAGCAGGGATCGGTAATGTTTTTTCCCAACAGTGGCTCACTAGCAGCTAGAGTTGATTCGGCAATGATTACCCCACTGCCATCAGGCTCAAAGCGATAAATCAGCACGCGATCGCTTTTCAAAAATTGCCGCAGTTCAATTGTAGTCTGATGCAGAATTGTCTCTAATTCTACAAACTGGTGAATTCGCCCAGCGATCGCTTCTAGTAGTTGCTCCCGTTCAGCTTGGAGTCCAACTGTTTGTTCTGCTTGCTTAACAGGGGTAATATTGCTACTAGTACCAATCAATCGATAAATCCTGGAGTTAGTATCCCGTAATGGGGTGAGAGTCGTACTCCACCAAGTAAGAACCTCCTGGAATTGCAAACATTGTTCGTAAGAAATAGTTTTGCCAAATAGCACGCAGTCAGCATAATGCTGACGCACCGTAGCAGCATCAATAGGAGAGAGAATATCCTCTGGTTTTTTGCCCCGGAGATCATCTGAGCGAATACCTATCCACCGCTCATGAGTCGGATTAAGTGCGACATACTGAAAATCTCCATTCTCCAGAACATCTACTACAAATATTGATGCTTGCACAGAATCATACATACTTAGTAGAAACTGCTCGCTACTACTTTTATTGTCTACTTCTGTACCGAATAGAATCTGAGGAGGTGATAGTTGTGTCAACTCTATAGTTAATTCAGCTGGATTTGGATTCATGCGAGAGTCCCTGTCTGGTATTACTGACTCCTCTAGGCGCTCTCTTGTAGTTAGGCTTGTAGTAGATGCACCTTAGCGCCCATAACAAAGTGTTGTCAGCCGTTACTCATCGAAATTTGGATCTTTCTCTACTTCTGATCAGAAATATAGGAAAGCTAATAGGAGCCAGCTTAACAAATCCTGCTTTTTGAATACAAAAATACTTTTGCAGGTTAAAGCAAAGTTACTAAAGTTAATTCTTAACAGTTTTTTAAGATTATTGGATAATAAGTGTAATTATCAAGCTACATCAATTAAGTTTACAATTCTTAATAAACATATTGAGTGAGTGTAAAAATAATACTCAATTGCATCCTTTATAAATAGATGTATAAGTTAAGTCAGGTATTATATATGTTGGCATGAACTAATATGAAGAAAAATTATTTTTTTACAAACGTTCGTGTACATAAATTATCATATCAGCGTCAACAAGGATATGGAAACTCACGTAGGCGTAGCCCGCACTTCTCTACGAGAGGCTGCGCCAACGACTTGGCTCAGTGATCACCGCAAGCATCGCAATTTGTGAGCATTCATTCCTGTGAGGATACCAACCAGCAGCCAAGTGATAGCTAATCCTATGACTTCGCCTAAAAATAACTGTGTCAAGCGGCGCAAAATGAGCCCCACAGCCGAACCCACGGGGACAGCAACAGCCCAACTTGCCGAAGAAACAAATATCCATCGCCACGCCACAGGCTGGGGAATTGCTAACCATTGTGCCAATCCAATCCCCAAGCCGCCAAGTGCACCATAAATTGCCCCAGACAGGATTCTCAGAGGAAGAATCTGATTACTAGGTACAATCCAACCCACAGCCCCAATACCGATAGCGGTGATGATACTCCAACCCAAAATACTTGATAAAATCCATCTAATCCAAAATATAGGTTCTTTGAGAAGACAACCTTGAGGAAGTGCAATTGCAAATCCACCGATAGCTGCTTCGACCACTCCAATATCCGGCTTTTCGCCAACTTCAATTAACAGTAAACTGAATAAAAAACCGCAAAATGTAGCAAAAGTCCACAGCAATGTAAAGCTAAATCTAGTATTTTCAGGCACGAATGGCATCAAAGTTTCTTTGGTTGTAATAATCTGACAGTTTTAGCATTAAACATATCAAAAAAAGCTTTACGTCGCTGTTGGGGTGATTCAGGTACGATGTAACCCCACAGACTCTCCCAGTAAAAAAAGGAGATGCCATCAAAATTGCGATCGCGCACTGCTTGAACCTGTTCTTTAATTTGGGCGATTTTTACAGGATTACCCACCGTTCCCGTTGAAATCCCAATACTTACAGGAATTAAACTTTGAGCTAATTTCACAGATGGTTGTTCTAGTTGAGCGATAAAAGAGTTTTTGTTATTTCGATATACTTGTAAAATTAACTCACTAACTAAACCTTTTTTTACCCAACTTTCCCAGTCTTGCAAATAGTATTTGTAGGCAAAAGCTTGAGAGTTAGGAGACAAAGATATTTTGACTTTCGGTTTAACCGCCTTCACAGCTTGATAGATTTCTGCCATAAAATCAGTAATTTTATCTGCTCGCCAACGCATCCATTCTGAATTAAATGGATTAGTCGGGGGACTTTTACCTTGATGTTCTTGCTGGTAGAGTTGAATAGTGAAGCGATCGTAACCAAACTGTACAGGCATCCCAAAGTGGTCATCAAGCTGAATACCATCGATATCGTAATCCTTGACTACTTCTAAAATTAACGATTGGATAAACTCTTGCACCTGTGGATGTAAAGGATTCAACCAAGCTTGCTTACTCACTAAGCCATTGTCGATTTCTTCTGGTGGAGCATCTTGGATAGAGTTTAGACCTTTTTGCCCAATTGTTAACCAATCAGGATAACGCTTTGCTAATTGTGAATAATGGGGCGTCATAAACCCATATTCAAACCAAGGAATGACTTTCAAATCGTTATTTTTAGCAAGTATTACTATCTTTGTCAAAACATCCTGTCCAGCGTGCATGAAATTGAGCAAAGGTTGAGTATCTGAGCCTGTAGTCATTTTAGCTACATCACTCTTATAAAAAGTATGTCCTCGGTTCCAAACTACAGGATAAATTGTATTAAAGTTAAGAGCCGATAATTGATTTAAAGCGCGGTTGATACCCCAGGGTACAAATAGTACACCACTAGCAACATTAGTGAGCCAAACGCCGCGAATTTCTGTAGTTAAAGGGCTTGTTTTTTGGGAATAAACGGGCAGTGAAGAGAGTGAAAAAACTGTTAAAGTGAATACTAATCCCAAACACAGTAAGTAAGAAAAATAACGGCGAACAACCCGATTCATTTATAAGCTTGACCTAGTGCGATCGGAATACCTATAACTACAAAATAAATTTGTAATCATCAGGATGATGTGAAGAAATGATGATTAAGAATTCAGGAGTTAGAAGTCAGAAGAGTTGAAATAATACGGAGCCAATTTTGGTCATGAATAGTCTAACGATACCAAAACCTGATAAATTATGACTCCAAACTCCAAAACTCTTAACTTCTGAGTCCTGAATTCTTCCCTCTTAAAATCTTTCCACACCTTCAAATTGTTTGACAGCCGATGCATTTGCGGCTTCTCCACAAGTTCGTGGTGTGGGGAATATCTTTTCAGGATTTGCTAAACCTTTAGGGTTAAAAACTTGCCGCACCCATTGCATAGTTTCTAAATCAACTTGGCTAAACATCTCTGGCATATAGCACTTTTTCTCTGCACCAATGCCATGTTCGCCAGAAATACTACCACCAACTTGGACACAAAGTCTGAGAATTTTTCCACCCATTTCTTCTACTTGCTCTAATGCTCCAGGCAGAGAATTATCATAAAGAATCAGCGGATGAAGATTGCCATCGCCAGCGTGAAATACATTAGCAACACGATAACCATATTGTTTACTTAATACCTCAATTTCATGCAGAACATAAGGCAACCTAGTCCGGGGAATTACACCATCTTGTACATAATAATCTGGGCTTAGATGTCCAGCAGCCGCAAAAGCTGCTTTGCGTCCTTTCCATAATTTCAATCGGGTTTCTGGGTCAGTTGCAGAAGTGACATTACGCGCACCATTCTTTTTGCAAATTTCGGTAATCCGCTGCTTATTCCCTGCAACTTCCACTTCTAAACCGTCAATTTCTATTAGTAAAATAGCAGTAGCATCGCGGGGATAACAATTAGTTGCTACAACATCTTCAACTGCATTGATGCTGAAGTTATCCATCATTTCCATACCACCAGGAATAATGCCGGCGCTGATAATATCAGAAACAGTTGCCCCGGCAGCTTCAACACTGGTAAAATCTGCCAACAGCACACAAATTGATTCTGCACTTTTGAGAATTCGCAAAGTAATTTCTGTGGCGATTCCTAAGGTGCCTTCAGAACCAACAAACACACCTGTTAAATCATAACCAGGCATTTCTGGGATTTGTCCACCTAAATCGATAATTTCTCCTGAAGGTGTAACAATTTTTAATCCTAAAACGTGGTTAGTGGTAACGCCATACTTCAGACAATGTACGCCACCAGAGTTTTCGGCAATATTGCCCCCAATAGAGCAGATAATTTGGCTAGAGGGGTCAGGAGCATAGTAAAAACCAGCACCACTAACGGCTTGTGTTACCCAACTATTAATCACCCCTGGTTGAACAATTGTCTGTTGATTTTCCAAATCAATGCTCAGAATTTGCCGCATTAAGGAGGTGACAATTACAACAGAGTTTTCTACTGGCAAAGCGCCGCCAGATAAACCTGTGCCAGAGCCACGCGCTATGAAGGGTATAGAGTATTGGTTACATATCTTCACAACCCCTGCAACTTGTTCCGTAGTTCTGGGTAATACTACCACAGCCGGACGTTGGCGATAGGCAGTTAAACCATCGCATTCATAAGTAATCAATTCTTCGCGGCGTTGCACGACGCCATTTTTGCCAAGGACAGCCTCGAATGCTTTGATAATGGGTTTCCAGTTGAGTTGTTTTTTATCTTGGGTAAGCATAGTTTCTTAAAATTCACTCTAGTAATATCGTCTTTATATAAAGCTGAATATAACAACCTTGCCTTCACAGGCTTTGTTTCTGTAGTCCCAGGCTTCCAGCTTGAATCCGTTAATATACAGTCTCGCATAGAATTGGTACAAGTAACTCTACATGCTTATAGAGTTAAAAAATCTAAGTGTTCTCCAGATGTAGCTTGCATTTACTCTAGAACACCTTGCATTTATCTAATAGGACAATAAAATCCGCACGCAGGATAACTCTGGAACAGTGGCTAATTATAATTGTAGTTTTGCATTGTCGATAATGTAAAAGCTTATATGGAAACTGAAATAAAATCTCAGCGATTGAACTTAAGTCTCTTTCTTCAAGACGCTAGGCGATCGCCATAGTACATTGGTATTAACTTAAGTAAAAAAGGAAGTAAAAGATGTAATCTAGGAACATCTGATTTGATATTCTAAATATATCAGTTTTAGTATGGTGTGTCAGCTAATGGCTTTAATCAGCTACAACGTAATTTGTAGTGTAAATGTAGGCAAAAGTTTTGCAGAAGAACCAAGAATGATAGCTAGGGAGTGGATTAAAGAAAATATACCAAAAGGTAGCTCAATAGAACAGACGGCGTACACTCCAGATATGAATAAGTTACCTGAGATGAAGTTTACGGTTGTAAAAATACCGTTTATTGGAGGAAGATATGCAGTATTCAAGCAACAGTTTAAAGATAATAAATGGCTTCTTGATAAACTAAAAACTTCGGAGAAAGAGTCAAATAAAGAATGGTACTCTCTTAAAGAGTTAATATCCAGAGAACCTGATTATATTTTGATAAATTCTATGGCTTTTGGTAGATTTACAAATGGAAAATCAAGTTTGTATTATCCTACTGTTAAGCAGTTTTTTGATGAATTAATTAGTGAAAAATATCCTTATAAAATCATCTTTGATCAGGAACTAAAAAAACCTTCAATCTGGATGTATCCTCAAGATTTAGAATTTCTGGATACTAGGATGATTATTCTGGCTACAAAAGACACTTAATTAACTGGTCGTTTACACCTATGTCAAGATAATTACAGTTGAAGTATTAAATTCAAAAATGGCTGATGTAAATTTACCTTCACCTGCTATTTTTGATCCCAACACAGAGGCGATGACTAATCCATACTTTCTCCACCCCGCCACCCCAAACGAATTTTTGCCTCTAAAAGGATTTTAACAGATTTGTGATCAAAGCTAGTGCCAGTCAAGAAGATGAACGCAAGCGATAAGCCTGCGGGATGGCTTCGCTTACCGCAATTAGTGTCAGTCTGGTAATAGCAATCAAATAATTTATCGCCATTATCCTACTCTTCACACAAAATAATCCAACCAATCCAAATCTCGAAACCATAACCGGAATTTCTTTGGTCAATTCGTTTACCAATTACCTTTACCTGTCGATTGATGTATGAAGATAAAATCTCTTGTTCAGTGTTGGTGACGTAAACACTCAAGCTTTCTTGACTAGTTTCCAGATAGAAAGGCATATCTCGTGTGTTAGGGCCGAGTCTCACTGGAGATGTTTGCAAAACACCTATCAGAGTTATTTCGGTATCGGGGCTTTCCTGATAAAACAGTTTGTCTGCAAAAATCTTGAAACTCGGCGTATTTTTTTCCACACAAGTATTAGTTTCCAAAGACGTAGGCTGACTCAATATTTCATTGACACTTACTAAACGGTCTGAAGACTTAAAATCTAATGCAAATCCTAGAGAACCAGCAATCAGGAAGATGCCAACCATCAACATCATAATCAGTTTTTGATTACTCATCTTCCTATAGATCATTTAATTCTGGTAATGGGAAGCCCAGTAAACAACCTGACCACCTGTGGGAACATTGTAACCTCGAATCCGAATCTTCCAAGTACCAGATGCTAAAGCACCCGATACTCTAGCTCGCTCAAATACACTTAATGCCGAGAAACCTCTGGCTCGCTCAACACCTGTGGGATCAATCAGGTGAACATCGACGTCGTTGTGAGCTTGAGATGCAGACTCAGGCCACCACAGGGAAGCATCTAAGTTTTTCTTAGTAGCCCCAATACCAATAGGGATGTCAATAGTAGCACCATTAGTAACTACTATCTTCCCCCAGTTAGCCCAGCCATTAGTTGCCATCTTTAATTTGCCTGCACCTTCAGTATTGTTATAGGGGTAGGATTTTTGTCCATAAAGAATCATGAAGGCATAGGTTTGACCGTTATCGAAGGTGCCAAATTGTCGTAGCCAATTGCGGGCTAGCATGGCTACAGCAGAGGCATACGGTGTTGCTCCACTGGTGCCACTAAAGACCTGAAGTGCTGTGTCAGATACATTACTGGCAGTTTCACTATTGTTAGGAGCTTGGATATCTGGTTTGAAGCGGCCATCAGTAGCTGGTCCACGACCTTGACCATTATATTGTGTTTGATCAGTAGTAGCGAAAGCACCGACTCCCAAAACTTTGTGAGCAATGCCGGGAGAACGGACTGTATTATCGGCAGGGCCAAAATTGCCATTGGCGGAAACGAAAATTATACCAGCATCATAAGCATTATCAGCAGCAGTGGCGATCGCACCAGTTTCAGATTCACTAGCTTGTATTTCTCCCACAAGTACCTTATCGTAGGCAGCAACTCCGCATTGAATAGCTCTAATAGCGGCAGCCGAGTTAAGACCAGCATTAGTATAAATCTGCCAGCTATCTACTAATACTCCAGTTACACCCCGATAGGCATTACCCAGTCGATTGTTACCACTGAGAATTGCCGCTGTACTAGTTCCATGATTCCAGAAGGTATCAAAGGGGTTGTAGCCTGGATTGGAGGTGTTATTGCAATTGGCACCGCCATTAACGGCATCTCGTACCCAGGCAATATTACTGGGAGAGTTAAACAGAATGTGGGTTGGGCGAATTCCAGTATCCAGAAGACCAATCCACGGTTGTGTTAGCCCCAAATTAAAATAGGGATCGGAGACTATTAAACCGCGAGCATCATCAACATCATTGTTGGGAATTGCATCAGGTGGTTTTTCTCCCCCTTGGACTGGTTGAATGTAAACTATATCCGAGGATTGAGCTAATTCACGAATAGCGCCTAAGGGAATTTTACCTACTACAGCATTGACGAGCCAGAAGTGTTGTGTGATCTTAAAGCTACTGAATAGTTTGTTTTGTTTAATCCGGCGCAACTGAGATTCAGTGCGTGTGGCTTGGATTTTTTCAATTGCTTGTTGGCGTTCTTTGCTCACCTCATCCCGCTTTTCCCCTTCTCTCAGTTCTGGCAACAAGGGAATTTGCTGGTCTTCTTGAAAGGTAATAATGACAAAAACCTCGTCACTAAGTTTTTTTGTTTGGAACCATTTATTTAAGACAGGGCTAATCTTCGATGTGGGAACATCTGGAATTTTTTCGGGTTCCTTGTCTCTGGGAAACCTCACCTGGTAAATGTTTTCCTTGGGAATACTGCTACGTTTAAATCTAGTGGCATTACCTTCTCTGGGAATGAATACAGAGTTGACTTGATTTGCTTGGTCTACAGTTACTTGATAGGGATTATAAGGTTCACCGCTGATTTTTTCTGTTACCTGTCCATGAGCCATCAATGGTGATATCAAGACTATAGATAAGCTACCTGTGAATGAAAGCAAGTTTCTTGTCGTTACCATTGGTTTTCATCTTTTAAATGCAAATGAAGCGAGACTAACAATCTATATGGCAGCAATAATTAGACTCAAATCTTTGATAAAATTTAAGTATTAACTACAATTGACTTTTGTTAAAGCCGCTGTTATTTCATGTATACAAAAACAAAAATAGGAGTTACGGAAACAACGTTATAAGTTTATACTTAGTTACAAAATTTATTGATTCTGGAGTATGCACTGCAAACATAGCAATTGCGTAGGCGTAGCCAAAACAGAAAATGCTTTATCAAGTTATTGTTAAAGCATTTTCTCTAAGAACTGCTTGGCGCGATCGCACTTAGGATTATGAAAAAATTCGCTAGGAGTACTATCTTCTGCTAAACTTCCTTCATCAAGGAACATAATCCGATTGGCAACAACTTTAGCAAAGCCCATTTCATGAGTTACGATCGCCATTGTCATTCCAGATAGTGCTAAACTTTTCATGACTTCCAGCACATCTTTAACCATTTCGGGATCTAAGGCTGAAGTGGGTTCATCAAACAAAATCATTTCTGGTTCCATTGCTAATGCCCGAGCTATTGCTACTCGCTGTTTCTGCCCCCCAGATAGTTTGGATGGATAGACAGACGCTTTTGCCTCTAAACCTACCGATTCAAGCAATTCTAAGCCATGTTCTTCTGCTTTTTGCTTGTTTATTCCTTTCACCTTTATGGGTGCGTAGGTGACATTTTGCAGCACATTCATGTGGGGAA
>NZ_JBGTFY010000388.1:0-3554 GCF_041747015.1 Nostoc sp. | reverse complement strand
GTAGAAGCTAGGCGTGAACAAATCCAGGCTTTAGAAGAAAGTTTTAAACGCGATAAAGAAAATGAAAACTCTCCTGAAGCATAGATCCCCCTAACCCACGTCAACAAAGCGGTCAGACTCAGCTACACCGCTTTTTGACTCCCTTTAAAAAAGGGGGAAAATATGGATTATTCTCCTGTTTAAGGGAAATATTTAGGCGATCCCCCCTAGATCCCCTTAAAAAAGGGGGAAAATATGGATTATTCTTCTGTTTAAGGGAAATATTTATTAGTCTCCTTTTTAAAAGTAAATATTAATTCCTCCCCTTTTTAAGGGGGATCTAATCGACCACCACCAACCAAAAGACTTTCAAAATATCCTTACTTAAGCTTGTCTGTCTCTACAAGTCTAAAATGTAAGAGGAAAGAAATAACTTTTTCCTTTTGCTCCATAGCCCCACGACAATGCAACGAACATTTCTTAGCGCCAAAATACATAGTTGCACGCTTACGGCTGCCAATCTTGATTATGTTGGTAGTATTAGTATTGATCGCACTTTATTAGACGCTGCGGGGATTTTGCCCTACGAACAGGTGCAGGTAGTTAATATTGCTAATGGCGAACGATTAATTACTTATGCGATTTCTTCTGCCGCCAATTCTGGAGCGATAGAATTAAATGGAGCCGCCGCCCGCCTTGGTATGGCAGGCGATCGCATTATTATTATGACTTACACTCAGCTTGACGAGCAAGAGATCAAAACTTACTGTCCTACAGTTGTTTTGGTAGATGAGCATAACAGAATCAAAGAAGTCCGGCGTTACGACGATTTGCTGACTGCATGACTAGTTATTGACCAAAAGATTTGTAGAATCGCCTTGAAAATGCGATTACTTTTTACTTAGTCTTCAAATTCGATCTTTATAACTTAAGTAATAAGTTCGCTAATACAATTTTAAAGCTTCTGCCAAGATGCCTGTTATGATAAAGAAATCATCTATCGTAAGGAATAAGATAAATGATGTACAAATGATACTGCACTTAAAAACCCCTCCATAGTAAGGTACTAGCAACATCGCTACACGTAATATTTATTGCTAGTACCCGAACGGAATTAGAAAATATGTAAAGCATAATGCCCAAGCAACACCGCACCATTTTAATAGTTGATGATTTTCCTCCCGATCGGGAACTTTATCGCCGCTATCTGCAAGCCGATGTAGAGAATGACTACACAGTATTAGAGGCACAGTCATCAGAAGAAGGGTTAAATTTGTGTGGAGTGCAGCCCGTTGATGGAATTATATTAGACTTTTCTTTGCCAGACTTGGACGGATTAGAATTTTTGGCAGCATTGAAAAAAATGCAGTTGGGCTTTTGTCCGTCAGTAATAATGATTACAGGACAAGGAAATGAAACCGTTGCCGCCAAAGCAATTAAAAACGGTGCGGAAGATTATTTAGTCAAAGATCGCATAACTCCATTGATGTTGCAAGTGGTGGTAGGAAGTGCGATCGCATCGAGCAAATTACAGCACCAGTTGCAGCAAAGAATTGAGCAAGAAAAAATTGTTAGCCAAATCGCTCTGCAAATTCGTCAATCGCTCAATTTAGCAGAAGTTTTACAAACAGCAGTCAACCAAGTTAGGCAATTTCTGCAAACCGATCGCGTAATTATTTTTCAAATCCAACCCGACGGCGGCGGCAAGGTAACTGTCGAATCGGTAGGAGATCAATGGCAAAGTATTTTAGCATCCAACTTTTACGACCCTTGCTATCAAAACCGCTATAACGACGAACATCGCCAAGGGTTAATTGTCGCCGGAACCAATATACATAACGCTGAGGTAGAGCAGTGTTATATTGACTTGCTAGAACCGTTGCAAGTTCAAGCCTCTCTAGTTGCGCCCTTATTTCGGGGCGATGACTTGTGGGGATTATTAATTGCTCATCATTGCTCGTCGCCGCGAGCGTGGCAAGAATTAGAAATTGATTTAATCAAGCAACTATCAACTCAAATCGGCATTGCGATTTCCCAAAGCGAACTTTACCAACAAGTCCAAAGCGAACTAAGGCAAAGACAACAGGTAGAAGCAGAACTTAGTGAGAGCGAAGCTGGTTTGCGCCTTGCTCTAGATGCCGCCAAAATGGGAACGTGGAACTGGAATATCCTCACAAATCAAAATAAATGGTCTGCCAATATGGAGGCTTTATTTGGTTTTCAAAGCGAGGAGTTTGATGGTTCCTTCGCTAAGTTTGTTGAAAGACTACACCCAGAAGACTGCGATCGCGTCCTTCATGCTATCAACCAATCGGTGACTACAGGCGCAGAATATAATATTGAATTTAAAGTTGTGTATCCTAGCGGTCAAATCCGATGGGCGCATAGCACTGGACAAGTTTTTTATAATCAAACGGGGCAACCTGTCCGCATGGCGGGAGTTGATATAGATATCACCGCTTCTCAGGATCTCAAAGCAGAAAAAGAAGTATTGCTACAACGCGAACAAGCCGCCAGGAGAGAAGCTGAAGCCGCAAATCTTAGTAAAGATGAATTTTTGGCGGTGGTATCTCATGAATTGCGATCGCCTCTAAATGCAATTTTAGGCTGGGTGCAGCTACTTCAGACGCGGGAACTAGACAAAGAAACTGTTAACCGAGCGCTGGAAACTATTGAGCGCAACACCAAAACTCAAGTAAAACTAATTGAAGACTTGCTAGATGTTTCGCGGATGATTCGCGGCGAGTTGCAGCTAACGATGGCTCCCGTAAACTTGGCTGCGGTAATTGAAAATACTATTATTAATGCCAGCTTGGCAGCAGAGGCGCAGCAGATAGAACTTCATTCAAGCATTAATACTGATTGTCAAATTTTGGGAGATTTGAACCGTTTACAACAAATCATTACCAACTTATTGACAAACGCAATTAAGTTTACTCCAAGCGGGGGGAGAGTGGAAATTTGTTTGCACAAATGTGACAATTTTGCTCAAATCCAAGTAACAGATACCGGGATGGGAATTAGTCAAGAATTTTTGCCCCATGTATTTGATCGCTTCCGCCGTGCCGATAGTTCCACAGAGCGTTCAAAAGATGGGTTGGGTTTGGGGCTTGCGATCGTAAGTCAACTAACAGCGTTGCACAATGGTACAATTAGCGCCAGTAGCCCAGGCATAGGACAGGGAACGACGTTTACATTACTATTGCCCCTTTTTGATCCAGAAATTACCGCAGACGTAAAACTACTGCCCCTGACTGCTATCCGCATTTTGGTAGTAGATGACGAAGTTGATAGCTTAGAACTTATAGAGTTTATATTGGCACAATCAGGGGCGATTGTGAAGCCCGTTAGCTGCGCCGCCGACGCGCTAGAAAGTATTGAGCAGTTTAAACCAGATATTTTAATTAGCGATCTTGCCCTGCCGCAAGTCGATGGTTATGCTCTATGGAGTTGCATTCGGCAAATGAAGCAAGTAGGACAAATACCTGCGATCGCTCTTTCTGCTTTTGCCCAACAAGAAGATGTCCAAAAGTCGCTCTCGGCTGGGTTTACGCGCCATTTAACGAAACCCCTAG
>NZ_JBGTFY010000387.1:0-71223 GCF_041747015.1 Nostoc sp. | reverse complement strand
TTGGCGTAACAACTGCCGCAAATCTTGACGTAGGGGCGTATTTTCCATCAACTCTTGGATGGTATCTTGCCGTGCCCGAATGCCTTTAATATCGAGTAGGGGTTGCAACAACCACCGCCGCAAAGCCCGCCCACCCATCGCCGTACTAGTTTTATCTAATGCCCAGAGTAGAGAACCGTGAAAAGTGCCATCCCGGACAGTTTGGGTAATTTCTAAGTTACGGCGGGTTTGGCTGTCAACAATTAGGTAGTCGGTGGCGGTGTAGGTGCGGAGTCTCTGAAGGGAAACTGAGTTTTCTTTTTGGGTATCTTCCACGTATTCCAGAAGACCACCAGCTGCACGGACGGCGAGGGGAAGATGATCGCAACCGAGTCCTTCAAGCGATCGCACTTTAAATTTCTGCAATAATCGAGGTCTAGCTTCGCCTTGGGAAAAGGGAACTTGCGATCGCAAACTATAGCAAAATGATGCTGGCAAACACTGGGGTAGATGCGGTGAAGTTTCTCCCGGACGCAGTAAACTACCTAAATCGGGCGCATTTGTCGGAAATAGCACCTCGGAAGGTTGCAAGCGTATTAACTCTTGTGTCAGATGTTCCAAATCACTACCTTGAGTTGTGAGGAATTCACCCGTGGAGATGTCTGCATAAGCTAATCCCCAATGATTTGCGGCAATTACTACTGCTGCTAGGTAATTATTGCGACTTGATTTCAGCATTCCCTCTTCCAGCAAAGTGCCAGGGGTGAGGATGCGCGTTACTTCCCGCCGCACCAATCTACCTGCCGCTTCAGAAGCATCTTCCACTTGGTCGCAAATTACTACTGCATAACCTTTTTCTACCAGCATCGTCGTGTAGCGTTCCCAAGCGTGATGCGGAACACCAGACATCGCCACTCGCCCCTGATCTCCAGCTTGTTTGCTAGTGAGGACTAATTCCAATTCTTGCGCTAATTTTACAGCATCTTGGAAATAGCATTCAAAGAAATCTCCGACCCGATACAGCAACATTGCGTGAGGATATTTATCTTTTGTTTCGACATAGTGCAGGTACATTTGACTTAGCTTAGTGCGGTCTACCTGTCGATGGTCGGAAATAAAAGTACTCGCGTCAGGTTTGGTAGATGGAGTTTCAGAGTGAGAAGCGGTCATAGATGCTACTGAGTTACGCGCGGAAATTCCCCAATATCCGATGATAGCTTGATGTTAAAGATGAATTGCGATCGCTGAAGAATTTTTTACCCTTCGTTATATTAGCTTGCTGATGCATCGATTATTTCTGTTAAAGTGGTGAAGACGCGATCGCAGTATGCCGAAGCTTGGCGAACCTTAGCTACATCAAGCAATTCCAAGAGCTTTGGAGCGTGGTTTGTTTTATGATATTTTCTCTTATCGGTACGGCGAGTAGCTGCCTCAAGCCATACTTTCAGAGTAGCTTTAGAAACTTCTTCTACGCTACCATACCGTGCCATTCCCTGAAGGATTCCATCTTCCCGGAATCCCTCCCCATAAAACTCTTTTAAAGCATCAATATCAGCAATTAACCATGCTTCCATCGTTTGCACCATCAGATGACACTGATCATCTTCAAAATTAACTGCATCTAAAATCCAAGGATGATCATCTGTTCTATTTCTCAGATGTTCCCAAGGTGTAACAGTGGAATCAACTGGAGATTCAGCATCAATTAATAACACATTTAAAGCTTCTGGCTGAGATTCTAAAGCTGTTTGAAAATCTTCATAAGCATCACGCCGTGAACCACACATAACAATAAATATATTAATGTTTTCACCAGCAATATCATATAGTTCTTGAAAAAATTTTATAAAACCGACGCGTAGTCCAGTTGTGGTTTATTTTCCACTCCTGATCCCACTACGAAAACCTGGGCGTGGTCTGATTAGCAGTTCAGTATCATCTTCATCTTCAGCACCCTCAATGTAAATGTATATCTTCATTGCCAACGATTTCCACCAATTTGCCCCATCCGCCAGAGATCGCCAAGGGTATACTTTTTTAACCATTTTTCCAATCTCTCAGGTTCCTGACGATGGAGGTGACTACCTTTTTTATCTCGTTCACAAACTATTACTGATTCGGGATATTCACTCAAAGCAGAAACTAAAGCATCAGAATGAGTTGTCACTATTAATTGTGTTCTCTGAGACGCTTCAATGAGCATTTCTGCAATAGTCGGTAAAATATCTGGATGTAAACCAATCTCTGGTTCTTCAATACATATAAGTGGCGGTGGAGTTGGATCAAGCAGTAAAGCCATTAAAAATAAATAACGAAGTGTACCATCAGATAACCGATTCGCAGGAATTGGTTGACTAAAACCCTCTTCACGAATAGTTATCTGTACTGTACCACCAGATATTATTACACCCAGTTCTTCGGCTGCTTCATAAAATTTTTTTAGTTTATCAATAATTTTTCTATGACCTATTTTATTTTTTAAATTGTTTAAAAATAGACCCAGATTACTTCCATCTTCTAGTAGAGGATGTTCAGGTAAGTCAGGTTTTTGAGCATTTCTTGGTACTGAATATCGCCCCATCTGCCAGTCACGATATAAACCTATATTAGAAAATGCACTGCTGAGGTAAGATAGTTCTGGATACAAATCTGGATCTTTTCGTTGAGATAAAACTGACTGATCTGGAATTAAATCTTCTCGCCGAAGAGTACGAGTACGTTGAATGTTGAAGTCATCGTCTAACTTATTAATATTTAAAACCGGACGACCACGTTGGTAACGATAATAAAAATAGACATCATCTGATCCTGGATATGGTCGTTCATTCTCTACAGCTTCGTCCACTAACTCTAGTCTTTGAACAATTGAAGTCAAGTTCACATAATAGCGCAAAATTTGGTTTTGGGATCTTTGATGGTTTTGGGATCTTTGAGGATAATTTAAAGTAGCTTCTATTTTGGCTACTGGATTTTCCTGTCCACCCTTCCACAGAAACTCGCTAATCCCTCCCCCTTGCCGAAATGGGGCGGGTAAGTCTGTGGGTGTCGCCCTTAAAATTCCAATTGCTTCAATTAAATTCGATTTACCCGAAGTGTTAGCCCCAATTAAGACATTGAGCGGTTGCAGTTCAATTTCTTCACCCTCACTTCCATAAGAAAGAAAGTTTTCTAATCGTAGAGAACGGATAAATCTTTTACCTTCCATTCAATTTTCCTATTTAGTTAATTATTTATATTATTAATTTTGTAGTCTAATACACCAAAAATGTCCTAGCGTTTATCCTCCTGCCTCATTCAATCTTGCACAGTCATTGGCAGACGAATTGTGAAAGTAGAACCAACTCCCGGCTCACTTTTGACAATAATCTCACCACCCATCATCTGACAAAAGTGGCGGCTAATCGCCAACCCCAGTCCCGTACCTCCATACTTTTTTGTAGTCGAGGTATCCCCCTGTGTAAAAGGTTGAAATAACTGTTGCTGTTGACGGTGAGACATACCTATACCTGTGTCCCTAACGGTGAAAGTAATCATACCCAAAGGAGCCTCTGGTCGTAATTCATGCTTTTCTCTTTTGACTATCAGCATTACTTTGCCGTTTGTAGTGAATTTGCCGGCGTTGCTAAGTAAGTTTAATAACACCTGCCGCATCCTGGTTTGATCGGCATACATGATACCAAGTTGCTGATCAAAATGCACTTCTAAGATATTGGCATTTTTTTCTATTGCTGGTTTGACTGTAAGGATGACATTATGAATCAGCTTCGCAATCTCGAATGTCTCTGGATAGAGGGTCATTTTCCCCGCTTCAATTTTTGATAAGTCGAGGATTTCGTTAATCAAGTGCAGTAGATGCTTACCAGCAGAGTTAATTGTTTCTAGGTCTGTGATAAAGTCTGCTGATAAACCAAGATCGGCAGCATCGTCTTCTAGAAGTTGGCTTAAACCGATGACAGCGTTCAATGGTGTACGTAACTCGTGGCTGACATTTGCCAGAAAGACGCTTTTTGCTTTGCTAGCAGCTTCGGCTAATTCTTTAGCTTGTTGTAGTTGTTTAGTGCGCTCAGATACCCGCTCAATTAGATGATTTAGAGATTTGGCAAGCAGGCCAATTTCATCTTCAGTGGTGATGGGAGCTCGCAAATCGAAATTAGATTTACGAGCTACTTGTTCCGCTACTTGGGTGACAGTGATCACTGGTTCAGCGATCGCTCGACTGGTACGCCAAGCTACAATGGCTGCGATCGCTACCGAAACCAGCATACTCATAATCACAATGAATCGCTCAACTCCTTTCGCCTGCTCAACGGCTTTTTGCCTTTCTTGCTCTTGATCTTCAGCAGTTTGCAGGATGTTAGTCAAGTTTTGCGAAAGCTGATCTAGCCGTATGGCTGTCTCACTACGCATAATTGTCAATAACTGCGATCGGGCAGAGAAAATCTGCTCAGGCCGCACTTGCTGGGAGTCAATTTTCTGTAAGACTACCTCGATTTGGTCAACGTAGGCTTTTAAGTTAGTCTTGTAATCCAGCAATAACGTTTGTAAAGTAGAACTTGTTGCTGCTAGTCTCCGGGGTTTACTGTTGATAAATCCGGTAATTTTTGACTCTAGTTGTTGAGCTTTTTCAACATTCTTCAGAAAATCAGCTTTTTTACTTTCTAGCTGTTGTGAATTTTCTAATACAGCAACTAGGTTAGAGCTATGCAATTGCGCGCCTACTACTGCATCTTTATAATTACTCAGTAATTGTCCTTGTTCATAAGCTTGATTAAATTGTCTGACTTCTCTTCCCCGGTAATAGTTGGCGATCACTAATCCAGTAAGTGAGCCAAAAAAACCAATTCCAATAGCGACAAAGTACCCATAGCCAATTTTTTGATGGATACGCCAAGAACTGGCTTTGAGTCTCCCTCGTGAGGGAAATTCTATGGTCGGGAGTTCGTCTATTGATGGCTCTTCCTCTGACACTTTTTTGCTTTCTGAACTGCTGTCGATAGGGATTGGCTTCTGAGTTGGCATTCCTCAAATCTACTTGCCTTCACGCAAAAGTCACCAAATCAGTCTAGCTTGTGCAAATACTTTAACTGGTGATTCACATCTACATTATCTTCTTTTATAGGAAGAGCAAATCATTGCTCACTAGATAATTAGCATATCCTTATATTATATCAGCGGTTTTGATCGCAATGTTGCTAAGGATACTTGTAGAGTATGGGGCATGGGTTATTCCCCAATCCTCAATCTTCAGGCATCATTATCATAAAATAGTTCTAAAGTCTAGTCTATGTGAATACACAAATATTTTTATTCCGTATTAATATCAATACCAATGCGTTAATTGACGAACGCGGCTTAAGATAGCTTTAATATCAGATAAAATCTACTTTTAGGCTTATATAAATGAGAGGTAGACTGATTTTTGGATGATTTGTACTTAAGATTTAGTACGATTATGAGCAAATGACACGAAATGGGATAATTACAACCTGAGGATTCCAGTTGATTCAAAAAAGAACTCAGAAAGCTGAACTATAATACATCCTGCTGCTTTCTGAGTTCTATCCTCCTACTGATCTACCTTGTAGTTGATGCAGTAGATATTGCGGAGCAATTATGGTTATGGAACACTAAAACTCTTTTGTGTCTTTGACTCAATTGTACTGATGCACTTTTGCATTACCTAATCAACAGCCTTTTGGTTGTAATTATCCAGATTAAAAAAACTCACCTGTCAAATTTATAGGAGTGAAAATGTCAGAACAAGAATTCACAGAAACCACATCAAAAGAGGCTACAGTGGCAGAGATCAACAACCAAACAGGAACTATCACCAAACTTCAGCCTCCCGCGCAGTCTCAAGATGAATGGCTAAAATACGGGGAGCAAATTTCTAGCTTTTTAGCAACATTGCCAGAATATCTAGGAAGCTTCTTTAATCAATATAAGCAACCTCTGGTAACAGTTGGTTTAATTGTGGGATCGATTGTTGGGGTTAAAGTACTCTTGGCAATATTAGATGCTTTAAATGATATCCCCTTGGTAGCACCTACTTTTGAGTTGATTGGTATTGGTTATTCTGCCTGGTTTGTTTACCGCTATTTACTCAAAGCCTCAACCAGGCAAGAGTTAACTGGTGAAATCACCATTCTTAAATCACAAGTGGTTGGTAAAGAAATTCCAGAAGCTTAATATCTGAGCTATCGCTTCTCCTGCAAAGACGCTACGCAAATGCTCTAATTCAAAATTCAAAGTCTTTGTTTGAATTTTGAATCTCTAATTTTGAATTTCCTCGCAGGGGAGCAGGGGAGCAATAAAGAATCTTTCTCCTCAGCTCCTCTGCTTCTTGAGTGACCACTTTTGCTACTAAGCTTACTGAGACGAGTTTCCTGCGGATAATTTACTCTCTACATTTTCCTTTGGAGTGCGCGAAAGTCGTGGTGGCTATAAATTCATCAAAGCCAAGGGCAGTTCTTTGGGATGACTCCGGTTCGGAAGGAGGTCTATTTGTCATCGTAATTACCCTGATAGCAGTAAAATTTGTATCTAAACAAATTAAGACACAAATGACTCTTTTACACCACCCCTTTTTGGGCATCTTGTCATGTATTGTAAACAGTGAAGCTAATAATTCGCTTCATCCCCTTCAAAATTGAGTTTCAACTCTTCTTAAATTGGCGAAGGTATTGAATCTTGCTAGTAAACACGAAGGATCGTTTAACTCAAAATCTGGGCTAAATCCAGCACAAACCCAGGCAATATATCCTCACCTGATAAACTAGTAGGCGAGCGCAAAACTTCAACTTCCTGTCCTGGGCGATAAATTTCCACCTGTTGGTTCTGGGGGTCAATCAGCCAGCCCAGACGCACACCGTTATCGATATACTCCTGCATTTTTTGTTGTACAGTCTTTAAGCTATCTGAAGCAGAGCGCAATTCTACCGCAAAATCGGGAGCGAGTGGTAGGAATTTTGCAGGGTCTGGATTCAGGGCTTCTAATCGCTCCCGGCTCACCCAAGATGCATCAGGAGAACGATTTGCACCATTGGGGAGCTTAAAACCCGTTGAGGAGTCAAAAGCCAAACCTGTGCCATCAGCGTCAGCCCAATTACCTAAGCGTTGTGTCAGTCTACTATTGCGATTTCCGCTTTCCCATCCAGTTGGTGGCATGATAATTAATTCTCCCTCTGCCGTGCGCTCAAGTCGCAAATCTCGATTATTCTGACACAGTTGGAAGAATTGCTCATCTGTTAACTCAATGGTGGGGCTGAGGTTTAGAATCAGGGCAGTCATAGTTACATCTCAAACTTGCTAAATGTAGCCTAACAATAGGTTGACCATCTATAAAGATAAGCTTCTATCTCAATATATAAATTGGAGGTAAGTGTCATAAAAAAGTAAGATTAAGTTTTATCAATTACTGCAAGATGTGCAGATAGTTCATCTTCTTCAAAAGCATCTGAATATAGTCTTTTATTAAGTATTTTAATCAAATCTTGCACTGAAATTTCTTTAATACGAATACCATCAACATCATATAATTCTCTAGTACTTTCTTGGCTAATTATCCAAACTTGACGATTTTTACCTTGAATTTGGAGCGTTTTTTTCCTTCCTCCACCATCTGTAAGTCTTACATCAATTGTCATCTGAGAATTTTTTAATTTATTTACATAGTTTTCAATCTGCTCTTTTTTGTGTTCATCAAAGTTTTTTCTAAGCGTACAATCATACATTACTGCAAGGCTTCCTATTATAAAGAAACCATCTGCTCTACCTGCTTGGTTTTTTTTGTCATATTGATATAAGTTATGGATACCGAGAAGCCTGAGAACCATAAATACATAATCCTCAAACTCTGCTGAATCTGAAAGCTTCATGGAATTACCCAAGCATGAACTAATTTTTTCTTTGACATCTTTAACATTAAAAGTATCAATATTAAAAATAGCTTTTTTATTCAAAGATGCCGTTGGTTTAGGTAAGGTTGGAAAAACTAAACGAATTTTCTTAACAGCTTTTATAACCCTTCCATCTTGATAATTTATATTTTGTAATGTAAAGTCTACCTTGTCCCCTTTAGAAAGATTTTCAAGTGTAATTTCCTCTAAATCTTGCTTAAAAAATAGCAAATCTTTATCTTGATTTTTTAGCGGTTTGTCAAGTCTAATAAAGCCTTTACCTTCTTCTTGATTTAGCCAGTTAATAACCCCTACTAATCTGCTAGATTCATTTAGGAAGCATACTTCCTCAGCAACTTTTTCTACAGTACCATCTTTTTTATTCCATTCTTGGACAATAAATTCTACTAAATTCCCTCTTTCTAAATCTTTAATTTCGATTCCAATTAGTCTATCTGCGAAGAAACGTATGTCTCCCTTGTGATCAGGTATTGCTGTCTCAGGAGTAATGAAGCCATAAGGTGCTTTACCTTCCCGGATATTAATACCCCTGATTGTTCCTGTGATTTTCATACCTCTTTACTGACAAGTTTTATACAGTTTCATATATAGGATTCCCTAAAAAATGAACGGTATAACACTGCCCGAAAGTTGTAGCAGTTATCCTAACCTTTTGGTTTATGTAGCAAATCGAACTTTAACTTTATATCATGTTAAGAATTTAGCTTGCTATTCAAAGGCTCAATATACGCTTGTAGAGTATCTTTAACTTTAGAAGGCTGGCGAACTGGAGCGATCGCCGAATAATCCGGTTTTACTGTCCAGTCGTAATGGCGAAGCAGTGTAGAAAGTACAATTTTCATTTCCATCTGAGCAAATTCCATGCCTAAACAACTGTGCGAACCATGACCAAAACCCACTAGTGCCAAAGGATGTTTTTTATCTTCTTCACGAGGTGGTGCAAAGCGATCGGGGTCGAAGCGAGCGGGATCAGTGTACAGTTCTGGTAAGCGGTGAGTCAACATCGGCGAAATAGTCACAAACCAACCTGCTGGGATGCAATAGCCTGCATACTCAATATCCTTAATTACACCACGATTATAGGCATACACTGGGGGATACAGCCGTTCTGCTTCTTTTAGCACGTTGGTTAACTGTGGAAGTTGTTTGAGATGGGACAGGTTAAGGGGATTGTCTCCCACAACTGCTAACTGTTCCTGGCGCAGTCGCTCTCGCCATTCTGGGTGATTACCTAATTCAAATATTACCCAACTCAGTAAGGAGGCTGTTGTCTCATGTCCGGCAAACAGCAATAGTAATGCCTCGTTGATTACCTGTGCTTCGCTCAATTTATTGCCATCTTCATCAACAGCTGCTAGCAGTAATCCCAAAACATCTTTTGATTCTTCTAAGTTACCCTGCTCGATACGCTGGGCGTAGGCGTAGCCCGCCGCAGGCATCGCTTGACGCAAAAAAGCAACTAACTTACCCCTAGTATTTTGACCGCGACCATATAAAGTAAAAGGAACATTCCATTTGAATATTGCCATACTGCTATCTAGCAGTTGTGTAAACCACTGACTAGTTTGCTCAACTTCGCTCTTGTTTTGACTTCCCAAAAAAAGCCGAGTCGCAACCATCAAGGTAAGCTGACGGAAACTAGAATTTAAAGAAATCGTTCTTTGCTCTCCCCAATCTTTGAGGAAATCTTGCACAATATTTTGGATTGTGTCGAAGTATGTAGCGATCGCTTTTCCGTGAAATGCTGGATACATTAAGCGACGAGTTACCCGATGTTCTTCACCATCTTGTAATAAAATATTGTTGCCAAATGTTGGTTCTAAGAAATACCACCCCATGCGTGACGACATATTTTCCGCTTGTTCTACCAGCACCAGCCGATTAGCATCAGGGCCAATTAAATAAGCACGTTTACGTCCCAAGACGCTTGTCTTAAAAACTGAACCATGCTGCTGGAATCGCCGCCATATATACAGTTCTAAATCCCGAAATATTTCCAAAGTCTCCCCCAAGATGGGCAAGCCATAGCTACCAGGCATTGACTCGGCGGATTTTAGCTGTTGCATATTTGAGTACCTCCAGCAGTAATTAGCTACAGTGTCCACTTAATTGTAAAGCGCAGTTAGGCTTTGTAAATCCAAATTACCAATCACAGTATAATTTTTCGGCGTAAAACATAATCTCTTCATTTGGCAATCTAATTTTTGGTTTTTGCCGAGGATACAAACTTTCAACTGCACTTGTATCCTGTTCAATAACTGTGGCTGCTGCTTGTAAAACTGAGTTTTTAAACATAAATTTCATCAAAGAATTTTTGAACTTGGCATACATCAAAATAAAAGTTTTGGTGATTTTTTCAGTTTCCGGGTAGAGAATATGAATTTGAGCTATATCACCAATAGGCGTTTTGGCAAAAAAAGCTGTAGTTGAAGGGAAAGCATATTCGAGTGTATTAGCCAACGTTTTAGGGAAGATTCCCAAAATAGGATTTTTGATAATTTCTCCTAACGTGTTGTTGGCTCTCGTCAGTTCTTGTTTGACTGTGGCATAATATCCTTTTTCTTCAAAATAACTGACATGACAAGATGTAATTTTAAATAGTTCTTTATGAGTACCATTTTGATGGTTATAGTCATAGTTAACCATCAGGTTAGTCAAAAAGTCTCCTTGAATACTTTTGTCCCCAGTTACTCCGATGAACTCGTATTCATCTACAATTCTCTGATGCAAATCTGGGATGGATAATCTTGGCTCAAATCCGGCATAAGTCCAGATACAATCATTGCTAATAATTAGCTCTAATGGTTTAGTACTTGGCTGAGTGTCCTTTTTTTCTCCTTGCTGTAGTCTGCCTTGTCCATCAAATTCTAGTGCATGAAAAGGACAAGTAATAGTATCTCTGTCTTCACAAACCCAGCCATCTGATAAGGGTGCTTGCATATGTGGACAGATGTTATCAAGGGCAAACACTTCACCTTTTTTATTTTGCCAAATGACATAATCCTGTCCATTTAATGTGATTTTATTAGGTTTATTAACTCCCAATACAGATTTATGCGCGATTAACCAAGGCGCACCATGTAAAATTGGTTTCATGTTTCCTCCAAAATCTTGAGAAGTTATTTATCTAAAGTTCTGTAAATGCGTTAGTAAAATAGGTAATATCCCAAGCAAAAATGCCGGACGTGCCTCCATTCATATAGCCCCGATTTCTAATCGCTAGGAATATTTAATTATGCTGAAAGTCAACTAACTAAAAAATTAGTTAGTATTAATTTAATAAATTTCATCTTCTATGTCAACTACTAACCGATTTTTTAGTTAATATATTTTCGTTATGATGATGGAGCAATGTGGGTCGTTCAACGCAGTCAAAATTCTCATCTAAAAAGCCGCGTCAGGTGCGCGATGCAGAGGCGACGAAAAGGCAGATTCTCGATGCGGCGGAAGCGGAGTTTGCCAGAAACGGACTCAGTGGGGCGCGGACAGAAGCGATCGCTAGAGGTGCAGGTGTCACCACAGCGATGATTTACTACTACTTCCAGAGCAAAGAAGGATTATATCAAGCTGTTTTGCAACGTCCGGCGGTGGAGATGCACGAAGGCTTTGAGCAGCTAAATCTGGATCAGTTTCCACCAGAGGAAGCGTTGAAGGTGCTTGTCAAAGAAGCGATCGCTTATGAAGCTGCTCATCCACACAGAGGAATGCTTTGGTTTCAAGAAGCAAACCAAAATCAGGGAAAGTATTTTAAAGAGGGAAATTGGCAAGAAAATTTTAGCTATCTCATCAAGATTTTAGAGCGGGGAATGGCGGAAGGTTGTTTCCGTGCGATCGATCCATTTCTCACCACTCTGCATATTATTGGGGTTTGTAATATGTACTTCAACGCTTACGAAAACATTAAGCATACTAGACCCGATTTGCAACTACTGAGTCCAGAAATGATTGAGCAGCATACTCAAGCAGCAGTTAATTTTATTTTGGCTGGTGTGCGACGTACTGAGAATTAGGGGTTGAATATTGGGAAACTGCGATCGCGGTTTTTAGCATTTGGGCGTCGCGCAACAAAGGTTTTTAAAGAGTTGTCTTAATGTTTAACTGGCTATACTGCTGAATCAGGTTTTGACATCTCCTCCCCGCCTCTACAGCTTTTTTCATTAATGCTTTACCTTGAGTAAAGTTTTGAGCAGCAAAGGCAGTCAGTGCTTCTTGGCTCAGTTTGGCAGTTTGTTGTGATTCTAGTCTAATTTGGGATTGTAGGTCACTCATGCTTATTCCTCATTCTCTGCAATCACTGTTTCCAAGTTTTCTGCTGCCTGGTAAAGCCTATCTGCTTGGCTAGTAAGCCGGCTAGCATCATTATAATTTCCCTCTGCAACGGCGTTGTCTGCTTCTGTATACAACTCACCAATAATTTGCTGGAGAGATAAGTAGGCGCGTACTAATGCATCGGTGGTTTTACTTTCTATTCTAATTACCTGTAGTTAAAATCTAACCCTTTGTATTGTTAATATTACTCCTTGGTGTTACCTAGAAGAAACTTGAGTGTCACTTGATAAACCCAAGCGCTTAGGTCATATCTGATAAAATTAAGATATCAAATGCCAACAATTTTAAGAAAAGGCGGTTTCGAGGTTCGTATCTACCTTAACGATCATATTCCTGCTCATGTCCATGTTTTTAAGGGGGGCGGAGAGGCAAAAATTAACATAGGAGATGAAAACCTAGCTCCAGAGTGGGTTTCGGTATCCCCAGGCATGAGTGATAAAGATGCGGTGAAAGCCTTACAGTTAGTTGCAGATCACCAATTGGAACTACTAAAAAAGTGGCGAGAATATCATGGTTAAGAAGATTGCTGCTACAGAAGAATTAAAAGAGAAGCTAGCCAATGCCAGAGCAAACTCAGATACTACCGCCACATCTGAACCACGGGCTACTCGTGCTTTTTATGACCCTTATTTAGGAATGATTATAGTTTTCTTGTCCAATAAATGTATGTTTGGGTTCCCTTCAGAGGTAGGACAAGGACTAGCGGATGCTTCGATTAAGGACTTAGCAGAAGTAGAAGTAACACCTTCTGGTGAAGGATTACATTGGAAAACCCTAGATGTAGATTTGAGTATTCCTGCTTTGATGAACGGAATATTTGGAACTAAAAAATGGATGGCTGAACTTGCTAGAAAAGATGAAAGTTCCACTTCTTTTGCAAAATCTGAAGCATCTCGACTGAATGGGACAAAAGGCGATCGCCAATACCTCTGAATCTTTCTTACCTTCGAGCAATGCTGTATAAGCTGATTTAAAATCACGATTTGGTTGTCTACGTATCGTACCAGTTACAATCGCTTGGCGTAGGTCAGCATCTGCTTGAAATCGAACTGTCGTCATACCTGGCTGTGCTTCTGTATTTGAGCAGTTTTTAACTTTTGATACATTAGCGGATTTTTCTCTCTAAGGGACTGTTGCAATTTCTCAAACTCTTTTTCACCTTCTTTTAAATACGCATCAATTAGCTCTCGGTTGGCAAGATAAAAGGTAATAGCACCATAAACTTGCTCAAGCGAGAGTAATGGAAAGTTTTGGGTAATGCTTTCAGGAGACTCACCATTCAAAAAGGCATATACAACTGAATCGAGAGTGATCCGAATGCCTTCGATCCAATATCCTCCATCTCGTTGTTCGATATATGGCTTTGCTCTCTTCAGTGCTGCTGTCATAAAACTGTTTGCTACTCTTTACTTCGATATTAAGCGATCGCACTAAACTTAGTGTGTCGAGTTAGCCAGGATTAAATAAGTCTTGAGATTATCGGAAGATCAAAAGGGAAAATTATTAACAAGTAAAAAGTAAGAAATGCTTGCAGTATCAAAATAGCAAATAAGTCACCACAAGATTTATAGTAGCTAATACTGGATAACTTAGTTGCTGTTTTCTTGCTGTAATCTTTCAATTACTTTATCTCGCCCCTAAAGATTTTGCTTGTTAACAGCATTCTCTATTTGAAGCTCGTTTATCTTGCCTTTAAGTTCTTTGCCCTGTTTTTGAAGCTGTTCAATTTTTTCCTCAAGTCGCTTTACTGCACTCTGAGATTCCTGTCCTTGCTGATCAATTTGAAATGTAGCACTATCTCGATTGATTTCGATAATTTTGATTCGATAATTATAGATTCCCTTATAGTTGTAGAATTGCCCTACTTTCCCGCCACTATTCTGACAACGTTCGTATTCATAAGATTCTAGACTGCTGCGATCAAGGGGAGGAGCTTTACACTCTGTGTTTGTGATATTCAGACTTTCATAACCATCTGTGCCAATTGTACCGTTTACAGGCTCGTACAAGCTTACATCACTAATAGCTATCGAAAGCCCCTTTGGATCAGTAAAGTACTTTAACTTGCCTCGTTCAATTGTAAGAGTTTTCAATGAAGCATTTGACTGCTGTTGATCAGGTTTAAAAGAGGATAAAAGTTTAGATAGAACTGGCTTTAACTGTGATTGAAAGATAAAAATACTGGATATAGCGAGGGCAGGAATCAGAAATGCAATTCCCGTAGTCATGCCTTTTTTAACTTGTTGCTTAATGTACTCTTGGAACTGCTGCCGTTTTGTTTGCTCGCGCAACCTTTTATCTTCAACATTTTTGATGGCTTGTCTAATAGTATGTGGAGGAATTTGTGCCTCTGAACACGCTTGTTGTAAATCTGCAAATGAGAAACCTTTACTGGCTTCAGCATATAAGCGAGCAGCTTCAGCTAACACCTCAACTGCCATATCATCAGGAATGCGGTAATCTGGGTTACTCATAAACGTGACATCAATTGAGCAAGTATTTTACAGAAAATTTAAATAAAGCAATCGTATCATGGATCACCGTGCCAAAACACGAAAATCGTGTACTAATAAATTTATTAGCTACAATCGCGCAATGAGATTAGGCGATCACACTTATGAAGAGATTGCATTTACCATTAATTTTTCTTAATCTGCCTTGGCTGAATCCTGAATATTAGTTTATTTGGATACTTAGCATAATTACGAATTCCGTGCAGCACTACTAGCCTTCAACTTTGGATAAGCAATCCGTTTGTGATGAAATTGCTGCCAAACATCCACAAATATCTGAGCGATTTGTGACATTTCCTCTCGTGTTAGTCCTGAATCTACGAGTTGATTATCTTGCCATTTGGCACGCAGAATATTATTCAGCATTGTTAAAGCTTGTTCGCTGGAGACATCTTTAAGCGATCGCTTCTCTCCCCCATATTTCGCTGATGCTTCGAGCGATCGCAGCGCTGCCTCGCAAGAATCTGCTAACATGACAATTCCGGTTTCCCGTGATTGGGGAATTGGTCCATCGTAGCGAAAATCTGCGTCATCTACTGTTAAACTTGGATTTTCCTGAGCCATTTGCTGGGCTTGGTGATGGAAATAGGCAATCAGCATCGTTCCTTGATGCTCTGGAATAAAAGCTTGAATTGCTGTCGGCAAAAGGTGTTTACGCGCCATCACCAACCCTTCAGTTACGTGCTTTTTAATAATTTCTGCACTCTTCCAAGGGTCTTTAATCTCGGTATCATGTTTATTCGGCCCACCCATTTGATTTTCAATAAAGCTAAGGGGGTCGTGCATTTTGCCAATATCGTGATATAATGTACCAGCCCTAACTAATTCAACATTGCATCCTAGTTGTTTGGCAGCAGCTTCGGCAAGAGTAGCCACAAACAGCGTATGTTGAAAAGTTCCAGGAGTCTCAGTAGCGAGTCGTTTTAATAAAGGGCGGTTAGGGTTTGCCAGTTCTGCTAAACGGATTGGGGTAACTAAATCAAAAAGTTTTTCTAGATAAGGACTCAAGCCCAAGGCTACAACACTCCAGCCTAAGCCTGATAAAGCCAAGAATCCGGCTTCTCGAAAGACAATATACCAGGTTGAACCAAATGCCTGACCAATTAAGACTTTAACAACCAGATAAATGCCGCCCTGAGTTAAAGCGATCGCCACACCTAATAATGCCAATTCTTCACGCGATCGCAATCGTTGTGCTATGTAACTGCCTAATATTCCACCCCCTGCACCAGCTAAAAGCGTAGCCTTGCTTATATCTAAGCTAATTCCTAATATCGGCGACAGTAATCCTATAACTGTCACTCCCAAAGTTGGGCCGTAAAAGCTTCCTAACAATAAACCAAGGGCACTCCAGGTAGTATAGGGCAATCCGATCGTGATTACTCCTGGCACACTTAGAGTCAGCAATAACACTAAAAGGCGATCGCGTTGCCGCAATTCGCAATTGACATGGCGTTCTACCCAGACAAAAATGCCAATGGCGATCGCAATAACGCCTCCTAACTTCGCCAAACCCTGCCATTTTACCTCTCGGCGAATCAGGTGATAATGCTCCAGCACCTCTAAGTTCCATGCAGTAATCTGCCTTCCTTTTTTAACAATCACCTCACCACGCTGTACCTTCACCATTACCGGGGGCACCCCAGCAGCAGCCTTTTGAGCGTTTTGTCTCGTTTGTTCTTTATCTTTTTGCAGATTCGGCTTGAGTACAGCTAACAAAAGGTTCTTTGCTAAAGGTTCGGCCTCTTCTGGTACAAAGGTTTGCAATTGTAAGCTCACCGCAGCTTCTAAGATATTTTCTGGCAGTCCCTCTGGGATGCCTTGGGTGAGAATCCGCTCTGTACTCCGATAGATTCCCACTTGTGTTTTTTCCCAGTCCACATCTGACAAATCCAAAAGAAGAGATTCCTCGTATACTACTTCTGGGCTAACAGTCTCTAACTGTAAAAGTTTGGCGGTGGCTTGGTTGTATCTTTGCCGTGCTTGGGAAATTTGGGCAATCAGTAAGGACAAGTTTTTCTCAGAAGTTGTGGCGCGGTAAGATTGTAGTTCTGCTACTGCTTGAGTAAAGTCAGTGTTTTGAGAGAAATCAACTGGCTCTGGCTGCTGTAGCGTTACCTGCGGACTCTGGGAATCAGATTTAGAAGGTATTGTCCGCCTCTGGCGTACTTGATTAGGTGCAGCTATCGATGATCGATGGGATGAAGCTGCGGTTTGTCCTGCTGCTTTTTTCTGCTGATTTCTCCCATTTTCTACAGCTACTAGCAGTCCTTGCCATTCTGAGTCAAGACAATAGCGGAGGTAACGCTGGGTAGACATGGACAAAACCACAGAATTAAAAAAAGGAAAAGCTCCAGCAACGGCGCGAATTTCGTTGCCAGCATCCAGAAGTTGTTGCAAATCTTTGTTGATTTGTTCGTTCATTCGCGCATTAATCATCAATATTTGCAAGGAGCTATTACTGACGGCTTTGCGCTCGGCTTCTGTTTTTTTCTGATCTTCGATGCTAGCTGTGTAAGGCGCTGTAATTGTCTGGGGCGCGGGATTTCCTACTTGAAGTTGAGTTTGATTGTATAATTTATGGCCAGCAATAACTGTAAAAGACACTACAGCGATCGCCAAAATCACCGAGGAACGCTGTTCATGTACCCAGTGTAAACCGACTCTATAAATATTACTCTTAGTTTTGACCGATTTTGCCTTTAAATTTAGCGCTCTCTCTTGTTTTCGGCGCTCGCTTTTGTCATTAGTTTTTGATAAAAACAGAAGTACATTCTTGAGGATAGTCCTTAGAAGTTCCCTTATATGGCTCTTACCTTTGGGACTTCTGATTAACTTTTCCTTACGGCGTAGTCCTTTGTACCCTCGCCGCCAGTGAGTCAATTGCTTAGTCAAGAACTGCAAAAATTGCTGCATTTTCATTATCTTTGCCTGCAATTGCTGACTTTGATCGCTCAAAACAAGACAATCATCAGGGAAGTTTTATCTGTGGCTGCTGCTATTGCGACTACGATGGTGAGAGTTAATTCGTAATTCGTAATTATTATTAACGCGATCGAATAACGCGAGGAGCCGCGTAAACTGAAAGCGGAGCTACTTCACATCCCTCCTCTGTTAACTCCCTTGGATTTAGGGCAAGGTCATACACTCCTGACCATACTGCCACAAACGCATCGACCAATTTTAACATTTGGGAAAAGCTAGTTAGTCCCCATACTGGAGAACTTCTCTGTAAGAGCAAGACTCGCCAATTTAAGGGAATTCCGCTTGTACTATTATATGCTCCTGATAAAGCACCAGTAATTGCACCTGTAGCCTGGGAGCTTACAGACGTAGCACCTTGCACTTTAAAATTGCCATTGTAAGTAGCCCGCAAAACTGCAAGGCGAAAGTCTTCCAAGGTACTCAAAAAGCAGAAAAATGCCATAGGAATAATATTACTGAGTTTTTCTTCCCTACCAAACTCAGCTTGCACCTTTTCTAATCCAGCCCCTTGCTCTAATAAATTTTGGACTTTTAATAATTTTTTTGGTATTGATGTCGGTGTTTCTCCGATAAAAGAAATTATTTGCGGGATGAGAGTTAGGGGGTCGAGTTTTTCAGTTAAGGCAAGAGCGATCGCATATCCTACTGCTAGTGTTGCATCCCTTACCACTGGGTCATTCTCCCAAATTTTTAGGATATGCAGCAAGTTTTGTCGGAGCTTAATTGGATTTTCGTGAAAAAAGAGCGCTACTGGTAGTGTGGCAATAATTATTTTAATCGATATGTCATCAGTTGCGGCTGAATGAAGAGATTCTTGTTGCTGACGCGCTATCCAATCATCTATATCTAATCGACCCAACGCAATTAAACTCTCAGTCCCTAGAACCGCCATTCTGCCAAAATCTAGGTAATTCTGAGACTGTATTTCACCGCCAGAGGCTGAACTCCCCCCCAGGAATGCTCCCAGGAAAGTACCTTGAAACCGACTTTTAGGAGAGTAACGCATGAATTATACAGTTAAAAGTGAGGAGTTAATTAAATATTGTTAATTCTTCACTTTACTACCAATTCCTAACTCTTAACTCTTAAATGATTTACCAATGCCTGTAACCCCAACAAATAACTTTGAGAGCCAAAACCACTGATTTGCCCAATCGCTACTGGGGCGATGTACGAGTGATGGCGAAAATCTTCCCGACGGTAGATATTACTTAGATGTACTTCTACTGTGGGCAAGTTAACAGCAGCGATCGCGTCTCGCAATGCCACACTTGTATGAGTATACGCTCCGGCATTAATCAAAATTCCCTGATATTGCCCTAATGCGCCATGAATACTATCTACCAAAATTCCTTCATGATTTGACTGCACAGGAAAAACTTTCGCCTGTAACTTTAATCCTTCTTCTTCTAACAGGCGGTTAATTTCAGCTAGTGTCAACGAGCCATAAATTCCTGGTTCTCGCTGTCCCAGCAAATTCAAGTTTGGCCCGTGCAGTGCCAAAATACTTAAGGGTTGCAATGTTGAGTTCAACACTTTGGGGCTAGTGGCGACGGCGTGAGCGATCGTTCACAGGAATCGGAATCAGTTCCGGTTCCGGTTCAGCCTCTGGGCCAAACAGGCTGTCAATTAGCCTACGAGCTAATTCCTTAAGCTTTTCCAGCACCTTTTCTATATAGTCCATTGAACTGACCGCTCCTGAGATACTACCTCAAATTTTGATTAACAGGTACGCAAAAATGAAGTATTTTGCACCTGTGGCTTTTAATTAAGCTAACACGCTCGCCTATTTAGGCAATGAACCAATTTTAAAATTTGGTGTTCTGTTCTACCTTAATCCTTAGAGTATCACATTAGCAACCTAACTAACTACACCCTACGAAGGACGGGGATCAAGGGTCAAGAGTTTGACTTTGGACTATTGACTCTTGACTTGCGACTAGCCTTCTGCGCTCTTTTTTTTCGCAACAGTCGTTGAAGACTTAGCAGTTGACTTAGATTTAGAACTCGAACTCGTTGATTTACTCGTTTTGCGAGTTGATTTTGTTGTCGATGCTTTACTCTCTAACAATTTCAGTGCCTCAGCCAGCGTTATATCTTCTACCGATTGACCTTCTGGGATACTCACATTAGTTTTGCTATGCTTAATGTAAGGACCGTAGGGACCATCGTAAATGTTGATTGTCTCGCTGTCTTCTGGATGTGCACCCAATTCGCGTAAGGCTGCCTTAGACTTGCTGTTGGTGGAACTACGTCCCTTTTTTGGTTCAGACAACAATTCCAATGCACGTTCTACGGTAATTGTCAATACATTATCCGCAGCTTTGAGTGAGCGGTAGTCTTTCCCCTCCTTACCTTGGTCATGAACGACATAAGGCCCAAAGCGTCCCAAACTAGCTTGGATTTTGCCGCCACTGCCTGGATGAACTCCCAATGTCCGGGGTAATGCCAACAGACCAACAGCCATTTCCAAAGTAACGGTTTCCGGGGTGACACCTTTGAGCAGGGAGGCTTGTTTCGGTTTAGGGTTTTCGTCAGTTTTGTCACCTAATTGAACATAAGGCCCATAAGCACCAATTTTCACATAAATCGGTTCACCAGTTTCGGGATGCCGACCTACCTGGTCTGGCCCTGTGGTTTTTTGCCGCAGCAATGTTTCTACCTGTTTGGGGTCTAGGTCAGCTGGTGTCAGGTCTTTGGGAATTGAGGCAGTAATAACACCGTCACCATTTTCAACTTCAATGTAGGGGCCATATTTACCAATACGGACTTTGGCATCTAAATTCTCCAGTTCTACAGTCCTAGCTTTGGTGGCGTCAATTTTACTTTCCTGTTCTTTAACTAGGGTTTCCAGCCCTTTCTCTCCCAAATAGAATTTCTGCAAGTAAGGTAGCCATTTCGCTTCACCTGTGGCAATATCATCGAGGGTTTGCTCCATTTTCGAGGTAAAACTGGGATCAACGATGTCGGGGAAATGTTTTTCCAGCAAATCGGTGACGGCGAAAGCGGTAAAGGTGGGAATAAGGGCGTTAGTCACCAATTGGGCGTAACCTTTATCGATGATCGTACCAATGATGCTGGCGTAGGTACTGGGACGACCGATACCTTCGCTTTCTAAAGTTTTCACCAAAGTAGCCTCAGTGTACCTAGCTGGCGGTTGAGTTTCGTGACCAACTGCTTCCAGTTCTGTACAATTTGGGTGATCTCCCACTTTTAGATTAGGCAAAATTACTTCCTGGTCTTCCAGTGCTGCTTCTGGATCATCTGAACCTTCAACGTAGGCACGTAAATATCCGGGAAATTCGATTCGCTTGCCAGAAGAACGGAATCCAGCATCCTCAACTTGCAACTGCACGCTAATTTGAGTTTGTCGGGAATCAGCCATTTGACAGGCGACGGTACGCTTCCAAATCAAATCGTAGAGGGCAAGTTCCCGACCGCCCAAACCAGTTTCTTGGGGGGTGCGGAAGCTGCTACCTGCTGGGCGAATTGCTTCGTGCGCCTCTTGTGCGCCTTTGGATTTGGTGGTGTATTGCCGGGGTTGGGGACTGAGGTATTGTTTACCATAAAGCTTTTCTACACAACTTCGAGCTGCTGCGATCGCTTGATCTGACAAATGTACCGAATCTGTCCGCATATAGGTAATATACCCCTGCTCGTACAAATTCTGGGCAACCCGCATCGTGTCACGGGCTGAGAGGCGCAGTTTCCGGTTAGATTCTTGCTGCAACGTCGAAGTTGTGAACGGTGGCGAGGGTTTGCGCGTTACTGGGCGTTCCTCGATCTCGGTAACACTCCAGGTTTTTCCTGTCAAGCGTTCCTTGAGGGCTACTGCTTGGTCAACGTTTAGCAACAAGACATTGCGACCTGCGGTAATTAGCCCGGTCGCTGCGTCAAAATCGCTACCATTAGCTATTTTGGTTCCTGCTAATGTCACCAACTGAGTCGCAAAGGGGGTTTTTTCCTTTTCTAAACTAGCTTTCAAATCCCAGTAAGTACCTTCATGGAAAGCGCGGCGTTGGCGTTCCCTAGTAACCAAAAGTCGCACAGCTACAGATTGGACTCGCCCAGCAGATAATCCCCAGGCGATTTTTTTCCATAGCAGGGGAGACAGAGTGTAGCCCACCAGTCGATCTAAAATCCGCCGCGTTTCTTGGGCGCGAACCAACTGCTCATCAATATTGCGGCAGTTTTTCAGAGCTTTTTTGATCGCGTCTTCGGTAATTTCGTGAAACACCATCCGCTTAGTCGGAACTTTCGGCTTGAGTAGCTGGTATAAATGCCAACTAATGCTTTCACCTTCCCGGTCTTCGTCCGTTGCCAGAATCAGTTCATCGACATCTTTGAGGGCTTCTTTGAGCAGGGTGACAATTTTCTTTTTGTCTTTCGGGACAACATATACCGGTTCAAAGTCGGCGTCCACATTCACCCCTAGCTGCGCCCATGTTTCCCCTTTGACAGCGGCGGGAATTTCACTAGCCGACTGGGGTAGGTCACGTACATGACCCATAGATGCCTCTACCCGATAGCCTGCTGGCAGGTAGTTGCGAATGGTACGAGCTTTGGTTGGAGATTCGACGATGACGAGTGTTGACATGGAAATTTCAAAAAAAGAATAGCTACTAAGCTAAACAGTCAAATTGAGGTAATTCTTGCAAATTGTCAAGATAAAACGTCACGCTTAGAGCGGTGATTTAATCCTCACACAAACTGCCTGTTAGGGCGAAAATCCGCTTAACTTCGGGTACAGTCCTTTCTAAAGGATAGGGTAGGGGAACGCTGGCTGTGAATTTCCAGCTATTTCAATCTTTAACTTATCTAACGCATAATTGGCGAGTAAAGTTTTCAAAATATTCTTTAATTAGGGAGTGGGGAGGACAAGGGGACAAGGGGAATTATTAAAAAAGAAGTCTTTACTTTGTCTATTCTCAATGCCTCACTTTCATAGAGGTTGTGCCAAAATTAAACCAAACTTAAGAGTAAAAGCGAAGTGGGGTTTGTACCTATCCGCTTGAGGCAAAACTATGCAAGCAATTCGTCAAGGTGATGTCATCTTACTACCTGTGCAGCAGGTTGAAGGACAAAAAATACCTCATTTAACTTTGGCGGAAGGCGAAGTTACAGGTCATAAACATCGTATTACTGAGGGAAAGGCGGAATTATACGAAAAAGATAGCACACTTTATTTACGTGTGTTTTCAGAGTCGGCATTGCTAGCTCACGAGGAGCATAAAGCTATTTCTATTCCCCAAGGTGATTGGATGGTGAAAATTCAGAGGGAATACGAGCCTGAAGGTTGGCGTTACGTCGCTGATTGAGAAGTTAACGCCTGAGCAAGAGGCTTTGATTCCAGTTTATCGCCAGAAGTGGAGAGCGATCGCTCAGGTTCATTTTTTGGGCGATCGCTTTATCTGTTAAGCCTTATTGATATTTCAGCGTCAGCACCTCGATCCATTTTCGAGCAAATTCAGGGTGCGATCGCTTGGTGAAATCATAGATTTTGGCGCTAAGGCTGTTGTGATGATTGTCGGTTTACCCATTCGGGTGGCTGCCGCGATCGCACTCTACACCTGTACTTTCTGCTAGGACTTTCCCCATAGACGAACCTTGAACACCTGCTGCCCACAATATAGTTTTTGAGGCATAAAGATTCTCTAAGAAAATTGGGTGTAAAGTTTACGATTAACGCTGCCAATCATACATTAATCGTCCATGACGATCACGCACAAGTTCCCATTCTCCATAACGATATGGTTGTCCGTGATAACGTACAGAGCGATGGCGTCGTCTATAATGATGTCGCCGAGTCCGCTGGTGTTGATAATAATATTTTCCAGTCCGTTGCCGTCTATGATAACGTCGTCGATTCCGTCGGTGAGCTAACAAAAGCTCTTCACTTTGCTCTCCAACTAACTTTGTCTGTGCGTCAAGACTCTGTTCATTAAGAACATTATTTAGAGTATTATCCTTGGCTTCAGCCAAAGCAGATGGATAAATGAAAGCTAATAACAAGAACACAATTGAGGATAGCTTTTTGAAACGGTTCACGTCTTTGCTTTTCCTAGACTATTGGTAATAATTTTATTTAATACTTAAGTTGGGCAACTATGTAGTTTAGAATTCACAAACCTGAGTAATGCAAAAGTAATGAAAGTACTTATGTTAAATGTGAAAAAGTTCGAGTTTGGCAACTTTGGTAGGAGCAGGGATTTTCCTCAGTTTTTGGATAACATCGGGCTGGTTGTGATTTCTGACTTTTGTTATTGTGGAAAACGATAACTTTACGACATCACCCTGTTTCCTTCATGCAGTTAAATTAATAACTAGGGGTTGCTGAAAAGTATAATTTTTATATGCTTCTACTTGTCAAAGAAGCCATAATTACCCAACGATTATCTGACGATAACTTCCCTTCACGCGAAAGTTCAAAGTCTTCTGCTGAGATTAGATGCTGCCCCTATTTTTGGTACATATTTACTAATAAGCACACAGCGACTGCTAGTCACGCAGATGCAAGTATTTTGGGATATTTTATCCTCTGTTCTTGCACCTGAATATATTTCTTTGGTCTGATAATCTCAGAGTGTCGGCTTTTCTTTCTTTTTCAGCAACCCCTATTTAGTTCCCACAATTTTGTACTACTTATTAGACTACAAACCGAAGTGCAGAATGTGTGTTTTAAACTCGTTATAAGTTACTAAAGGGAATTAATGATGACAGACGCTAAAAACGTAATCGATGGAAACCTAGAGGTTTGCTGCACTTCTCCGATGACTGGATTTTACCGCGATGGTTTGTGTCGCACAGGTGGTCAGGATTTCGGGTCGCACGTCGTATGTGCCGAAGTGACATCAGAATTCCTGGAGTTCACCAAATCGCAGGGGAATGACCTCAGCACACCTAATTCTAACTTTCCTGGATTGAAGCCTGGCGATCGCTGGTGTTTATGTGCTTCTCGTTGGCAAGAAGCTCTGGAGGCTGGTGTTGCTTGTCCCGTTGTCCTTGAATCAACCCATGCTAGGGCTTTAGAAGTAGTTTCCCTAGACGAACTGAAAAAAAATGCCCTAACTTCGTCTTGATTTAGACATTGGTTATTTCCCTCTGCTTCCCAGTTCTAAATCAACTCGCTGAAACTTTCAGAGGCAGTTCTAATAAACTGGCAACCACAGTAATCAATTTAGTGGGGTCAATTGGCTTAGATAAATGCTGCTGAAACCCTGCTGAAAGCGCTTCTAATCGGTCTTCTTCTCGCGTGTATGCTGTTAAAGCGATCGCTGGAATACGTCCGCCTTTTTCTGGTTCCAAAGAGCGCAGTTTCCGAATCAGCGTATAACCATCTTGCTGCGACAGACCGATGTCGCTAATCAGGATATCTGGTTTTGTTTGTTCAAATACTGCTAGCGCTTCATCGACTGATGCTACCGCAGTGGCGATCGCTCCGTAGTCTTCAAACATAAAACTGAGAAAGTTACGGGTATCGGCTTCATCATCTACAACTAAAACTGTTAATCCAGCAAGCGGCGTTGATGCTACAGGGGAGGAAATTTCTCCTGTGGCTTCTCTACTCCCCCTGCTACTCCTATTGTCTTGTAACAGTGGCAATCTCACGGTAAAGGTTGCTCCTTGTTCTGTGCCTGGACTTTGAGCAAAGATTACCCCCTTGTGCAGTTCTACTAGATGACGGACGATCGCTAGCCCCCTAGTCCTAGTCCATTGTGCGATCGGGTTGTAGTGCTGTCTGCTTGCCGGAAACGCTCAAATACTTTCGGTAAAAACTCTGCACTGATGCCAATACCCGTATCGATAACTTCAATTTGAGCGTACTGAGATTTGCAATTTTGAGACTTTGCAGAATGTCTCAGGGTCGGCTCCCCAGCATCAGAACTTTCCAAGACGGATGTTAAATTACTGCTTTCATCAGTGTTTGAAGAATCTAAATTTTCACCATCAGATGCCAATCCAAAATCTGAAATCGAAAATCCAAAATAGGTTGACAGCCTAACTTCTACCCTACCACCCTTAGGTGTAAACTTAATGGCATTAGTTAGTAAGTTCCAGACAACTTGCTGTAAACGGGCTGGATCGCCATAAACTGACCCTACCGAAGTATCCAGGACAGTGTTTAATTTAATGTCTTTTGGTTCGGCTAGGGGACGCACTGCCTCTAAGACTGCCTCCATCACCGAGATCAGATTTACCGCAGATACGTTTAATCGTAGCTGACCACGGATAATCCGGGATACATCCAAGATATCCTCAATTAGTTGCATCTGAGCTACAGCGTTGCGTTCAATCGCCTCCAGGGCGCGAGAAGTGGCTTTTTCGTCAAGTTTCTTAGAGCGGAGGATTTTTGACCAGCCTAGCATTGAGGTTAGGGGTGTGCGGAGTTCGTGGGAGAGAACAGCGAGAAATTCATCTTTCATCCGATTTGCTGCTTCTGCTTCCTGTCTTGCCGTCTGTTCTCGAATCACTTGAGCGCGGACTTCTTCTGCTTGTTTGCGTTCAGTAATATCTTCGAGGGTGCCGACATATCCCAGCAATTCTCCTTGACTGGAAAGCATTGGTGATGAGCGAACTTGAACCCAACGGCCGATGCTATGAGCAGTTTGAAAGCGAAACTCATCAGAGTAGTCGCGTCCTTCACGAATGTAGGCAGACCAACTGGCATCTGCTCGTTCTCTATCTTCTGGATGAACAGATTCTAGCCATCTCTTTTCTAAACTCTCTGCCGCTTTCAAGCCACAAATTGCCTGATAGCGGGGATTAGTATACCTACAGCCACCTTCAGTATCAATTTCAAAAATGCCAACGGGTGAACAGGTACTTAGCGATCGCAATCGCTCTTCACTTTGCCTGAGTTCTGCATTCACAGCTACCAGTTGCGCTGCTTGTTGCTTGACGGCTTCGGTTTTCTTAAATAGTTCGACGAATACTGTGACTTTAGAAGTCAAGATATTGGGGTCTAATGGTTTGAATAAATAATCAACTGCACCCAAAGCATAGCCTTTAAACAGCATTTGGTCGCTGGTGCTAAAGGCGGTGAGAAAGATAATTGGAGTGTGCCGCGATCGCCCCCGATTGCGAATTAAGGTAGCAGTTTCAAACCCATCCATCCCTGGCATTTGCACATCCAGCAAAATCACCGCAAAGTCTTGATGCAGCAGACACCTCAAAGCTTCTTCCCCAGAAGTAGCTCTCACGAGATTCTCCCCTAGTTTTTCTAGGATTGCCTCTAGTGCCAGCAAATTTTCTAGTTTATCATCTACTATGAGGATGTTTACTTTGGGTTCCATCTGCATGGGTTTATTTCCGTGATGAGTGACAAAGCTTAACCATCTGAGAAGCAATGTCTTTTAGTGTCAAAATCCAGTCTACTGCAACAGCAGAAATTGCTGCCTCTGGCATAACGTAACTCTCAGCCGTGGAAGGTTCCTGTACAATAGTAAGCCCTCCCCGCAATTTTATTTTTTTAAGACCTTGCACACCATCTTGGTTTGCTCCTGTCAATATTACACCGATGACTTGCTCACAATAGACATCGGCTGCTGACTCAAATAGCACATCGATAGATGGTCTGGCATAGGAAACAGGCTCATCAGTCGAAAGAGCAAAGTGACCTAGTTCAACCAGCAAGTGATAATCTGCTGGAGCTAGGTAGATATGTCCTGGTAGTATTTCGTCTTTGTCTTCCACTTCTCGAATCGGTAACAAAGCGAATTCTTGTAATAACTCCGAGAGTGTGTTCTTAGACTCCTTGTGACGGTGTTGCACGATCGCGATCGGTACAGGAAAGTCTGCTGGTAAGTTTCCCAAGATAATTTTTAATGCTGATAATCCACCCAAAGAAGTACCAATCACCACAAGTTTAAAGGACACTTAGTAACTTACCTTGATTCGCTTCTATACCAACTACTCAAGATTATATATTTTTGTCGTTTGGATTACAATTAGAAATTTTATCATTGTGAAATACTTCACAGTAAAATATTTTATTTAGGCTTTCTAAAATTTTAATTAATGCCAGAATCGATACATTGTAAAAATAGGTTTTTGTTAGATAACTAACTTTTAAAAGTTTAACTTTTATTGTTTTGACAATTCATAAAAATTTACTTAAGCTATAAAGATAGGTTAAGCAAATCAACAAACTACAGCGATTTGGTTTAGCTACATCAAAAATTGCTGTTGCAGACGATGTTTACTAGATTTGGCTACAAAAAGCTAAGACATGATTAAGCATATCGCACCGCGCAGATATTGAACAGATTCGAGTCAATTATCGATGGATACTTGTGGTGATGTTAGTGAGTATCCATAAATCATTGAAGTTTTACGAAAGTGCGGTAGATATTTCCAGGAGAAGACAATGCTTGAGTATTTGACATCTTTGAACGACCACAATTTACCCTATCCCGATACGATTCATCCCATCGTTGTCCACTTCGTAATTGCGATGGTGTTGTTTGGATTTATTTGGGATGTACTTGGCTATTTCACTGGTAAAACCCAGCTTTTTGAGGTTGGTTGGTGGAATATGTTTGTTGCCACGATCGCTATGTTTGTGGCGATCATTTTTGGTCAGTTTGAAGCGGGTTTAGCACAACCTTACAGCGTCGCTAAATCGGTGCTGAATTTGCATACACTAGTTGGTTGGTCGCTTTCAGGAATCATCACGGCGATTACAGCTTGGCGCTATGTAATTCGTTCCCGCAATCCCCAAAAATTACCGATTTATTATCTGGGAGCCGGGTTAATTTTGACCTTGATAGTTGGCGTACAGGTATATCTCGGCGATAAACTTGTTTGGGTATATGGATTGCATACAGTACCAGTTGTGGAAGCATTAAAGGATGGTCTGTTGCGATGAACTTAGAACTAATTGACCAATTGACCGGCTCTTTAGGCGCAAACGGGTTACCTTACACCATTCCCATTCATCCCAACTTAGTCCATCTAACACTGGGTTTGTTCATCATTGCGATGACCTTCGATATCGTTGGTGTTTTGTTCCCCTTCCAAAAATGGGTCTTCAAATTTTTGGCAATTACTGTGGAACGTGACAACTTCTTTGATGTTGGCTGGTACAACATGGTAGCTGCCAGCATCATCACATTTTTCACAGTGACAGCAGGTTTTTACGAAATGCTGTTGGCAACACCACCAGCTGATATGAAAAGTGCCTGGGGATTGCAGGCAATGGAAACTATGCTCTGGCATGGTGTAGGTGGTGTTTTCTTATTAGCGCTGATTGTTGGCATGACCGTCTGGAGAGGATGGCAGCGCTTCGTTTGGGCTAAACAAGAATATAAACAGACAGATAGACAAGTGCAGTGGTTCTATCTGTTCGCAGGCATAGCAATCATGTTGATTATGTACGTCCACGGGACACTAGGGGCGCAAATGGCTACCGAGTTTGGCATACACAATACAGCAGACAATTTGCTGCGATCGGGACAAGACCTGAATACAACACTCAAATAAGTCAATTGTCATTTGTCAATTGTCCTTTGTCCTTTGATTAATAACTCAATGACCAATGACTAATGACTAATAACCAAAGACCAAAGACCATGAAAATCCAGAAGATTTTAAATATTTTAACGTTGCTGACAGGCGCGATCGCAGTCACTGTTACTAGTCTCTGGATCGGACAACAGGCTTACTCCTGGCTTCCCCCACAAGCAGCAGCCGAATCCAAATTAATTGATGATTTGATTAGCTTCTTAGTAACCCTGGGTGCTTTCATCTTCTTGGGAGTAACAAGTACTCTAATGTATTCTGTGATCTTCCATCGGGCTGTCAAAGATGACTTCACCGACGGACCCCCAATTGAAGGCAATATTACTTTAGAAGTTGTCTGGACAGCAATCCCAATTCTGTTAGTATTTTGGATTGCGGGCTACAGTTACCAAGTTTACGAACAAATGGGGATTCAAGGCCCAGCGGAATTAGTTCACCTGCATAATCCGCTGAAAATGGAATCGGCTCATGCAGCATTAATTGATGCCCCAGCTGAATCGGTAGAAAAAATTGATGTCCTAGCCAAACAGTGGGCGTGGGTTTTTCATTACCCAGAAAAAGATGTTACTAGTACCGAATTGCATTTACCAAGCGATCGCCGGATACGTTTAGCATTGCGATCGCAAGATGTTCTGCATGGCTTCTATATTCCGGCATTCCGCCTCAAGCAGGATATTATTCCTAACCAGGCGCTCGACTTTGAATTTACTCCCATTCGCCCCGGTAAATATCGGCTGACGGATTCCCAATATAGCGGCACATACTTTGCGACGATGCAAGCGAATGTAGTCGTCGAATCTCCCGAAGATTATCAGCAGTGGCTAGCCCAAGCTGCAACTCAAAAGCCATCCCTAGCAAATAATCAAGCGGCTTTTGAGTATGCCCAAACATCCAATCAGTCAGTCAAAACTGGTTGGGTAACAGTTCCACCTGCTGCACCAACTCTAGTCAATTCTCCTGGTTGAAAGGAAAATAACCGATGACTAATATTCCGATTGAAGGTATGCTTCTCCCTGATGAGAAGCCTAACCACGAATCTCCGGGGAACTGGAAAGAATACTTCAGCTTTAGTACTGATCATAAAGTTATTGGTATCCAGTATCTTGTTACCTCCTTCTTCTTCTTTCTGGTTGGCGGTATTTTTGCGATGGTGATTCGCGGAGAACTGCTAACACCCGAATCAGATTTAGTCGATCGCACCATCTACAACGGAATGTTCACCATGCACGGCACTGTGATGCTGTTCTTGTGGACATTTCCTTCACTAGTTGGTTTTGCTAATTATTTAGTGCCGCTAATGATTGGGGCGCGAGACATGGCATTTCCCCGTCTGAATGCCGTTGCCTTTTGGATGGTGCCAGTAGTCGGAATTCTGCTGATGGGTAGCTTCTTTATCCCTGGTGGACCAGCCCAAGCCGGTTGGTGGTCTTACCCGCCTGTCAGTCTCCAGAATCCCACAGGTAACTTAATTAATGGTCAAGTTGTCTGGCTCTTAGCGGTGGCAATATCCGGCGTATCCTCAATTATGGGGGCAGTCAACTTTGTCACCACAATCGTCAAGATGCGCGCCCCAGGCATGGGCTTCTTTCGGATGCCTTTGTTTGTCTGGGCAGTGTTTAGCGCTCAGATTATCCAACTATTTGGACTACCTGCGCTGACAGCAGGCGCGGTGATGCTGCTACTCGACTTGACAGTTGGCACTGCCTTTTTCGATCCCGCCAAGGGTGGCAATCCAGTTATGTTCGAGCATTACTTCTGGTTTTACTCCCACCCCGCCGTTTACGTGATCATTTTGCCCATCTTCGGCATCTTCTCAGAAGTCTTCCCAGTTTATTCACGTAAACCGCTATTTGGTTACAGAGTAGTTGCAGTTTCATCGATCTTGATTGCAGCTGTCAGCGGCATTGTATGGGTACATCATATGTACGTCAGTGGTACACCCGGCTGGATGCGGTTAATTTTCATGCTGACGACGATGTTTGTATCTGTGCCTACGGGAATTAAAGTTTTTGCCTGGGTAGCAACCATCTGGGGCGGTAAACTGCGGCTAAATACCCCGATGCTATTTGCCCTGGGTGGATTAGTTATGTTTGTGTTCGCCGGAATCACAGGCATCATGCTTTCCTCCGTGCCGGTTGATGTCCACGTTAACAATACTTACTTTGTGGTGGGACATTTTCACTACGTTCTCTACGGCACCGTGACGATGGGCTTGTATGCTGCCATCTATCACTGGTTCCCCAAGATGACCGGGCGGATGTACCACGAGGGTTGGGGCAAAATACACTTCTGGTTAGCCTTCATCGGCACAAACCTCAACTTTTTGCCCATGCACCCCTTAGGATTGCAAGGGATGGTACGTCGAATTGCTTCCTACGCTCCAGAGTATCAATTCTGGAATGTGATCGCTAGCCTGGGCGGGTTTCTGTTGGGAATGTCCACCTTGCCCTTCATTTTCAATATGGTGATTTCTTGGATGCAAGGCGAGAAAGCACCTAATAATCCTTGGCGAGCAATTGGATTAGAGTGGTTAGTTTCTTCACCGCCTCCAGTCGAGAACTTTGAAGAAATTCCGATCATCATCTCTGAACCTTACGGCTACGGCAAATCTGAACCGTTAACAGCTAACCTCCCAGAATAACAATTCGCAATGCGCTAAACGCGCCGCTACCGCTAACGCAATTCGCAATTTTTTAGATATGTAGGGTGTGTTAGCGACAGCGTAACGCACCAAACCCTTGATAATGGTGCGTTACGAACTTCGTTCTAACACACCCTACAATACTTAAGCTAAGCGTATTGGGTGCAAGTCGATACAACAAAGATGCGAGTCGATGCAACTAAGGTGCGAGGCGATGCAACAAAGATGCGAGTCGATGCAACAAAGATGCGAGGCGATGCAACAAAGATGCGAGGCGATGCAACAAAGATGCGAGTCAATGCAACAAAGATGCAGGTCAAAAAACTTGTGTGTACACCGTAGCGCAACGCGCTGCCAATAAGGTTTGGCTAAGACTTGATCCCCCCAACCCCCCTTTTTTAAGGGGGGCTAAGAACGGCTCTATTTCCCCCTTTTTAAGGGGGACTAAGGGGGATCTTTAAGTGCCTATGCACCTTAACCGAACCGTATTGAACGCGCTGCTTCTCCTTTGCGTTTTAAATTTAACCCTCAAGCTAAAAGCAAACTCCACCAATGGACAGTTATATCAATTCAAATGAATTGCACGAGACAGGCGCAGAACATAGCCACGATGAAGAAGGCAACAAGATGTTTGGCTTCATTGTGTTCTTGTTATCTGAAAGCGTGATCTTTTTAAGTTTTTTCGCCGGCTATATCATCTACAAAACAACAACACCTAACTGGCTACCAGCAGGTGTTTCTGGATTAGAAATCAAAGAACCGACAATCAACACAATCATTCTAGTTGCCAGTAGCTTTGTGATTTACTTAGCCGAACGCGCCCTGCAACGCCATGACTTAGTAAAATTTCGTCTGTTTCTCTTGACAACGATCGTAATGGGAACTTACTTTTTAGTTGGCCAAGCGATTGAATGGAACGGCCTCGCTTTTGGTTTCACCTCAGGGGTATTTGGTAGTACATTCTATCTACTCACAGGCTTCCACGGTTTGCACGTTTTCACCGGCATTTTGTTGCAGTTGATTATTTTGGTACGCTCTTTCATTTCTGGCAACTACGATACAGGTCACTTCGGCGTTAATGCAACCTCGTTGTTTTGGCACTTCGTCGATATCATCTGGATTATTTTGTTTGTTCTGATCTACGTTTGGCAGTAAATTTCGTATTTAATTGTGTGCAGAAGATTCATAAGGCGATCGCTTAAGGTAAATTAACCTGAGTTCGACAAATCTTTTTTGACCTCTCCCCCAGCCCCTCTCCGAGGCGGAAAGGGGAGCAAAAAGCCTAATTTTTCATTGCTCCTCCCTTTCCGAAACGGAAAGGGAGGTTGGGAGGGAGAGGTTCATCGAACTCACGTTAAATTACACATTAAAGCCTTAAAGGAGATTGTCGATGCAACTTCTCGAATGTCCTCCTGTTGCAGTCATTGCCGGAGAAAATGCGGTTCACGTTTCTCAATTACCTTCTACCTGGCAAGACATTGCTAAAGGAACAACGAGTGTAGGGCTTTCCCATCCCCAGAACTATGTTGAGATGGCACAGTTGTTCCTATATAAATTAGAGCATGGTGACGTTGACTTATTTAGCGATCGCCCCCAACTAGCTCACTTGATACCGTCATTTTCCCAGATATTTGCCCAACTGGCATGGGAAACTCTGGAGTTTTTTGGACAAGACTTTCTCAAACACAGCTATCCAGATTTTGCAGAAATTCTCCGGGATGTAGAGTCGAAGGGAAGCGAGTTTGCTGATGAAGTAAAAGTCGCTCGAATTGGTATAGATTTATTCAATGAGTTTGGTTATGAACTACCTGCCAGCTTCTATCATGTGCATCTAGCGCCAATTTACCGCGATCATGTTTTTGAAGAACGTGCCTTAAGATTTGATCAGCGCGATATCGAACACAAACGCCCTTGGGATGCCATCCTTCATGCAGGTAAAGTGTTTGCTATCCAAATGAAGGTGCAAAGTATTGCTTCCAAATACGGTTTTACTTATCAACACGGCTGCGGTTGCAACTCTCATCTATCTTCTATTGATGTAGCGCGTGGGGCGTTTGAATATGAAATAAGTCCCGAAAAGCGTCAGCGATGGCTTCGCAGTTTCATCTGGACTGCTTGGTATGAGTATGCCTTCTTTGCGATCGTGCCTAATACAAGTTACTTGGTTTAACGCAGGGCTATTTTATCGAAACAGAATTCAGGAGCTAGAATGGGCTAAACCTTAGCTATCCGCTAACAGAATTAATTTTATGCGACTGGCGGATAACGTAGCGTAAAGCCTTCTCTTCTCCCTTGGCGCTAGCCTCTCCCTTTGGGAGAAGGGGAGACGCTACATTATCCGCCAACGGCATAGCTACGCTATCGAGCGTCTTGATTCTGACTTCTGAATTCTTCTTCAATCATTTAAGTTAGTTAGGTTTGGCTGCTGACTTTAATTCTGTTGGCTGACCAAGACTGCGGAAGTAAATACTGCCTACAATTACCCAAAAGAGCAGATATCCTATAGCCTGGACTAGATAGAGTTTTTGGGTATAGCCAAATAAAGTTTTCAGCAAAATACCAGGAAACTGGCGGTCAGGTAAGATGGTTGAGAAATCCCAAATCTGGGAACCCAAGAGACAAGATGTATTTCCTTGTCCGCAAAAGCCCAAGACTTCAGGGTTGATTTGGCTAAAAGCGACAGCAGCTGCATCAAGATGGCGCAGTACAGAAATCACTAACCCAGAAACAATCAGTAGCAATAACACGCCCATGACTTGGAAAAACTGGCTCAAGTTGATCCGAATGCTCCACTTAAAAAGCAGCATCCCGATGACAACCGCTACAGCTAGTCCGGCCATAGCCCCTAACACTGGTGTCAAACCTTCTTGAAACTTGGCGACGATAAACAAAGCAGTTTCTAAGCCTTCCCGAAACACGGCAATAAAAACTAAGCTGAAAATCGCCCAAGCTGGCCGGTTATCTTCACCCAAGGCACTTTTAACAGAACCTTGAATCTCGGCTTTGAGAAATCGCGCTTGGCGTGTCATCCAGATTAGCATCCAACTGAGCATTGCGATGGCGATCGCACCTAATCCAACCTCAAACAATTGCTTGAACACAGGTGCATAGAGCTGCTCAGATGTCTGCAATCCCCGTAGCCCTAGATGAATTAGTAAACCAATTACAAAACTCGCTAAGATACCGCTCAGAACTCCTAAGTAAACCCAACGCTGCAATTTTTGTTGTTGAGCTTGCTGTAAACAGGCGAAGACGATTCCCACAACTAAAGCGGCTTCCACGCCTTCTCGCAGGGTGATAAAAAAGGTAGGTAATGCATCGCTCCAACTGATCATAAATTAAATTGCTTCCGTGACAGATGTTTGTTGTAAGTTGACTGTAACAGTTTCTTTACTTTTACCTTAAGGATAATAGAGCATACACAGCCATATCTCTAAAGGCTCCTATTACCAATTTTATTCTTTGTGAAACAGCACAAAATCAAACTTGGTGAGACAAGGGGCTTAAGCCGATACGTTTGGGGTTAAGGCTAAAACTCTTTGTCAAGGGCGTTACAAAGGAAACGGGTAATCAATATATTTATATTTTTAAAACAACCTCTCAAACTTCTCTCCGTAGCCTCGTATCGATTTATCTTAGCGTCATTCAACCATAAGCAATATCTTGTGGAACAGCGCCGACTAAATTTGAGAGAAACTTCATCAAATCCTTGCCCAAACTGCTCTTCATTCGCATATCACTTGAAAATTTACAGGACTTTACCACAATATCTCCATAGTTTTTCTCGCTTTGTTGTAAAAAAAGCAACTAAAAACCGGGTATTTACTGATATCAATTGTTATTTGTGAAGGTTAGTCTAAATGAAGGAAACAAAGCTCGGTTGTACGGCTGAGAACAGCTTCAATTAAGTTGTTACATCAGTCCCTTTAACTTAAGGAATCAACTCACTAAAGTTTCAACAAATTCAACTTTGACTACTGTGACTTAAAGTCCTGAGTTATCAGCCAGGGGTGAGTTTTACTATGCCGATTTGGCAACCTTCTGACCTAAGACAACGGATAAAGTTCAGAGTAATTACCATGCTTAATATAAATCACCGTATCGAATATAGTAGCTGCGATCGCATCTGCTAGAGATGGAAATACGATTTAATTCGACTTTAGCCTTGCCAATCAGACAATCGTCCGATCACCCTTAACAAAACCCTGACGATTGATAGTATCGATATCTCTAGTTTAACCATCAGCGGTTGGCAAAAGAAAAAATTTCCAATTTTACAAAAGCGTTTACAATCGGTACGATTTCAAGTTGCGATCGGACAACTGTGACTGTCTTGAAAAGTCCAGACAGATGACCTTTTCAAATAACTACTGCGCTACCAATTCACCTTACACATATTTGGAGTTACCCTCATGGCTGGCACAACATACTACGTTTCTGGAACAGGCAATGATCAAAGTAATGGCTTGAACCAGGGAGAAGCGTTTCGCACCCTTCAAAAAGCCGCAGACTTAGTGCAAGCAGGTGATACCGTCTACGTCATGAATGGTACTTACACCTCACCTTACGCTACTATTCTGGGTATTAACAATAAGCAGGGTAGGGCTGATGCGCCGATTACATTTACGGCGCTATCTGGTCATACACCTATTTTAGAAGCGCACAAAAACATTTGGAATGCTATATCAATTAAAGGTTCCTCATACTTAGTAATTGAAGGGCTGACGCTGGTGGGAGCGCGAGATGAAATTACATTAGAATACGCGCTTGAACAAAAATTGAACTTGAGTAATTCCGCAACATCTGGAAATGGTATTAGTGTTGGTATTGCTAACATCGCCGGAAACCAAGAGATCCACTCACATCACATTACAATCAGAAATAACAATGTCTCTAAGTTTCCAGGCGCGGGCATTGGAGCAGGGAAAGCAGATTATATTACAATAGAAAAAAATATTGTTTCTGGAAATGCTTGGTATAGCCCATTCGGGAACCAAGGAATCTCATTAGGTCAACTTTGGAATTCTGATAATAATGTAACAGATTACAAAGTAATTATTCGAGGTAACACTTCTTTTGATAATAAATCATTAGTCCCTTGGGAAAAGGTAGGAGAAATAACTGAGGGTCATGGAATAATGCTTGACACTTCTTATTTTGAAGATGTTGCTTACACTGGTAAAACCTTAATCAGTAACAATGTAATTTATAAAAATGGTGGGGCAGCTATTCAAATTTTCAAGGGAGAAAACCCTGTGGACATTGTGAATAATACAACTTATCAAAATTCACAAGTAATCCCCACCGGAGAGATTTTTCTTAACAGTGCTAAAAATGTTCGAGTCTATAACAATATCATGTATGCAAGCGCTGGAAATGAAACTAATTCCATTGTTAATTCCAGTAACTATTCATTTAACAATAACCTTGCTTACAACGGAGCTTTTAAAACTACAGGCTCAGGAAATATCTTAAACAAAGACCCGTTGTTTGTTAATGCAGCCAACGGTGACTTTAGGCTTAAACCTGAAAGTGCCGCGATTGATGCTGGTTCTAGTGCTTTCAATGGCATCACTAAGAACCTTCCCAAAGATGGCGATGGCAATGGCAGTGTATTGATTGACATTGGCGCATACGAAGCCCCCACCAATAATACTCCTACCCCCGAAATTCAAGTTCTTGATGGCACAATTGACATTGTAGATGACAGCACTACCGCCATTAACTTTGGCGAGGCCATTATTGGTAGCATCCTAACCAAAACTTTTACTATTAAGAACACAGGTATAGCTGCACTCAACCTGAGTAATCTCAAACTATCCGACGACTTTAGTTTGGTAGGAACTCTTCCAGCTACTTTGGCTGCCAAGACTTCGGCGAATATAACGGTAGCACTAAATACAACCACTGCCGGAATTTACACTGGCAACTTCAGTTTAAGCAACAACGATAGTAACGAAAGCCCCTTTAACTTTGCGATGAGCGGTAAAGTTAATGCTCCCGAAATTCAAGTTCTCAATGGCAAACTTGACATTGTAGATGGCAGCACCACTGCCATTGACTTTGGCAACGCCGCTTTCGGCAGCACCGTCACCAAAACTTTCACCATCAAGAATACCGGTACATCTGCACTCAACCTGAGTAATCTCAAACAACCCGACGGCTTTAGTTTGGTAGGAACTCTTCCAGCTACCTTGGCTATCAAGACTTCGACGAGTATAAAGGTGGCACTCAATACGAAAACACCTGGAACCTATGCTGGCAGTTTCAGTTTGAGCAACAACGATATTGACGAAAGCCCCTTTGACTTTGCTATTAGCGGTACAGTTAAACCCGCTCCTGCTCCCGAAATTCAAGTTCTCAATGGCACAGTTGACATTGCAGATGGCAGCACCACTGCCATTGACTTTGGTAACGTCGCTTTCGGCAGCACCGTAACCAAAACTTTCACCATCAAGAACACGGGTACAGCTACGCTCAACCTGAGTAATTTCAAACTTCCCGACGGCTTTAGTTTTGTAGGAGCTTTTCCATATACCGTGGCTGCCAACGCTTCAAAAAGTATAACGGTGGCACTCAACACGAATACACCTACGCCTGGAACCTTTACTGGCAGCTTTAGTTTGACCAACAACGATAGTAACGAAAGCACCTTTGACTTTGCCATCAAAGGCACAGTTAAACCCGCTCTTGCTACCGAAATTTATCTTCTCAATGGCACTGATAGTTCTGAGTACTTAAAAGGCAATGCCCCAGCCAACAAGATTTATGGGTTTGGTGGTAACGACACCATCGTAGGTAATCTAAAAAATGACCAACTTTTCGGAGGCGACGGAAACGATAGTCTCTGGGGACAAGATGGTGATGACCTGCTCTACGGCGATAGTGGCAATGACAAGCTTTCGGGTGATAACGGAAACGATACGCTATTTGGTGGTATCGGCGATGACTTACTAAACGGGAATGCAGGCAATGATTGGCTTTATGGGGGCAATGGCAATGATGTACTTACAGGGGGTTATGGTGTTGATACCTTTGTATTCGCTTCTGGTGAGGGCACAGACTCCATTACTGACTTTAAAGTAGGTGAGGACAAGATTGCGTTGTCAGGTGGACTGAAGTTTGGTCAATTGTTGATACAGCAACAAGGAAGTCAAACCTCGATTGTGGATAGTTCTAACAATCAAGTGTTGGTAAATTTAGATAATATCACTTCAACAACGCTCTTGGCTCAAACTTTTATCACTGTTTAGTTCCATCTTCTGATGACCAAGCCACTTCAGGAGGGGTGTGGGGGTTCCCCTACACCCTATCTCTGTCAAGGTGAGTCTAACTTTTATTCTGAGAACTTAAAACTTCCAGATAAAAACTCATAATTCTCAGAATTGGCGAACAAGTTCCATTCTAACAACTGCCTTGCCTCAGAATGAATTCTGAGGTTAATAGCAGAAGACTTCTAAAAGACATCTCCAGAAATTAAATATGCGTTATCCAGAACCCTTGTAGAGATGTAGAAGTGCTATATGTCTACATTTTTTTTTACTATATGTCTACTGTAATTCGCTTGAGTTCCAAATTATTGGACAATTGACACTGGACTCTTGACATTTGACTAACAATGACCTCCCTACAAAATCAAATCATTTTGATTACTGGTGCAAGCAGTGGTATTGGTGCTGCATGTGCTAAAACATTCGCTGGTGCGGGTGCAAAACTGATTTTAACGGCACGACGTTTAGAACGTTTGCAGCAGCTAGCAGATGCTCTCAGTAAAGAATTTAGTGTTGAAATTCATTTGTTACAGTTAGATGTGTGCGATCGCACTGCTGTTGAATCTGCAATTTCTACTCTACCCCCTTCCTGGTCTGACATTGACATTCTAATTAACAATGCTGGTCTAAGTCGCGGTTTAGACAAGTTGCACGAAGGCAACTTTCAAGACTGGGAAGAAATGATTGATACTAACATTAAGGGTTTACTTTACTTGTCCCGTTATGTTGTTCCTGGAATGGTAAGTCGCGATCGCGGTCATGTGGTAAATTTAGGTTCAATTGCCGGACATCAAACCTATCCTGGCGGTAATGTCTACTGTGCTACGAAAGCTGCGGTAAGGGCAATTTCTGAAGGTTTAAAACAAGACTTGTTAGGTACCCCTGTGCGTGTGACTTCCGTTGATCCGGGGATGGTAGAAACGGAATTTAGCGAGGTGCGCTTTCACGGGAATATTGAACGCGCCAACAAAGTCTATCAGGGAGTTACCCCGCTGACGGCAGATGATGTGGCTGATGTGATATTTTTTTGTGTGACGCGATCGCCTCATGTCAATATTAATGAAGTTGTGCTGATGCCTGTTGACCAAGCTAGTGCTACCCTAGTTAACCGCCAAACATAAAAACATTAACCAAGTAAGAAGGCAAAAGGCAATAGTTCTCCCTATTGCCTTTTAGATCCCCCTGCAAACCTACACCCATTACTCCAGCAAGAAAGTCTGTAAATAATCTAGAGGAACCGTAAAAACATAGTAAATAACTCCTACACCAAGGAGAAGCACAGCTAAACTTGCAAGAAGTATCCAACGGTCTGGAGGTTGATAAGTATCCTCGTCAATGTCTCGGCGAACAGCAAAATAATGTTGAGTTGAAAGTAGCACGCTTAACACACCTACCAACGCGAAAGCTAAACCCAACTTCCAACCATTACCAGGAGGTTGTGGTGCTAATGGAGGGCGGATAATCCGCAACCGCACAATCAAAACACCAAAACCCATGAGCGCAATACCACTCCGCATCCATGCCAAATAAGTACGTTCATTCGCCAAGTGATCCCGAATTCGGTCTGACCTATACTTCTTTTTTTCTAATTTCTTGACTTCTAATTTTTCTGCTTCCGTCTTCATAGTACTTACATCTTCAATTAATTATTCAAAATCTTTAATATTTGATTTATATTTTCTCATAAAAATAGATAAATATATCATAAACTTAAAATAAGATATTACGTTTTTTCAAATAAAAATAGCTATTAGTTAACCTAGTGTTTTGCATAAATTATTTTTATTCAAATTCCAGAACTGATATGTCACTTATAGGTCGGTAAATTCAATATTTTAATAGTATAAAATTAGAAAAAAGAGCCAGATAAATTCTGACTCTTAGTTTTTATTCACGATTCTTGCTTAATTAAGTTATTTAATCAGTGTTAGTACAGTACGGTGTAAATAAAACACTCATTTGAAATGTCTCAAACCTCTGCAAAAAGTTAATTACGTTAGCGAGTAATCGAGCTTCCGTAGGAGTGTTATTACGAATTTTGCAAAGCCATTTACTTAATCGTCAATTTTTGCAGTGGTAATTTTGGCATCAAGTGCAGCTTGTAAATTCTCAGGAATAAACCAGTTATCTTCGCCAGGATTGAGAACTTTGGAAAATGGGACATTAAATTCAATTTCTCCATTTCGGGGGTTAGTTGTAGCAACTAAGCGAGTTCCATGAACAATCTTAAAAGCTTTAGGAAGTGTGGCTCCCTGTTCTTCTGTAGCAGCTTGTCCAGGAATATAAACACCTTCACAGTTCCACTCATCGTCAGTTTCTGCATTACTGGGTAGCAGATATAATTCATTATCGTAGGTTGATGTAGATTTTTTTGGTTTCTCACCGTAGACTAACAGCGTTTTATCTGTTTCATTACGACAAACTCCATAAGAATCTTCACTATTTTCAATGATGTACTTTTGGAACTTTAATTCAGAAATTTCTTGCTTAATCTCTGGTGTCTTTCCTTGAGTTTCTTGATTCTGCAAGGTAGATTCTAATGCTTTGGTAACTTCGATATAGTCTGGATCGGTAGTGTATTTTTTACCTGCCCAAGATGGTTGAGCAATCATCAAATTCGCTAGTAACAATAAGCAAACAAGAGTGATTTTAACAATATTGATTCTGAACAATTTCATGTATTTCTCCTTGTGAAATAGAAATCTTTTTTTGACCAGCTACTAACTACATACATTAAGGTATTATGTCAGCATTTTTTCAGCTATCTGTTGATGTAACTAATGTCTACAGAGAATTCATTTATGCTCTACCCTAGAAAAAATATCAGCTTTCGGTGATTCTAAAGAAAATCCGTAAGTTTCTTGCCATACACTTTTGCCTAGAATTAACAGGTAAGAACCGATACTTACAGAAGTAATGACAACTAAAGATAGAGTTTCTAAAGTCTGGCTTTCCATCAAAATGGAAACACCCAATCCGATTAAAATAAAGGGAATAAGGGAATTACCATAGCGAGTAATTACAGAAGCGATGTCTACGACGGGCTAGCCTACGCACTTACCTGAGTTAGACAATAGGCTGCATAACACCACACACCAACCATAACGAAAAACACTGCCAAAATCACAAGTAAGCTATCCCATCTGCTGGTAGCAAACATCGGCATATAAATACTAATGTTATCACCACCATTAGCGATCGTTACTGCCGCTACACCGTAGGTTTGGGGAGAGAGAAAGTTACACCACCAACCTTGAGAAGGTTCGGGAGTATTTGGATTTTCTCCATCGTCAGTCTCTTGATTGAGTAAACGACTGATACCGATCATGATAGGAACAATACCGAGTAAACCAATCCAGGACGCTGGTAAGATGAACTTGCCAAAAAAGCTAGGTAAGCTTGCAACTACTAAGGCACTAAAACCCAGATATTGACCAATAACGATGTGACGACGGCGAAAGCAAGTATTTATTTGTGAAAAAAACAGCGATAGAACGACAATATCATCAAGATTTGTGGCAGCAAAAGCAGTGAGTCCTGTAGGAATAGCAGTCAGTAATCCGCTCATGTGTGTGTCGTATCTCCGTCAATGGTAGTTACCTCAACCATCTCTGTTAAAAGGCATAGTTTCACTCTATGGCTCCTCATCAATAAAAGCAAACAGTCTTTTTTGTCAAATCCATAGATATAATTTATTGATTCTAGACAACATAGCGTACACGTAATACAGTTACAACTATCTACAGTTTTCCGCTCAGGTTAACGTATAATACTTTAATGATGTTCAAAATTACCATCCTCAAAGCCTGTATATAGCCAAAATGACGCTGGAGCAGTTACGAATTTTTTTAGTCGTTGCAGAAATGTTGCACTTTACCCGCGCAGCTGAAGCACTTTATATCACCCAACCAGCAGTGAGTGCTGCTATTCAAACCTTAGAGACAGAATATGGTGTAAGGTTATTTCATCGGATTAGTCGTCATATTGAAATTACAGATGCTGGTAAATTATTGCAGAGTGAGGCGCAGAAAATTCTTGATCATGTAGAGTTAACAGAACGTGGCTTGAAGGAATTAAATAATTTGCAACGGGGAGAGTTGAAGTTAGGTGCAAGTCTTACAGTTGGTAATTATTGGTTGCCCGAAAAAATAAGCCAGTTTAAGCAGTTATATCCCGGTATTTTTATCAACTGCAAGCTGGGAAATGCTGAAGAAATTTGTGAAGGGACTGCTGTGGGTATGTATGATTTAGGTTTGGTTACAGGGGAGATTAAACCATCATTGCAACACTGTTTAGACAAAGAACAAGTAGGGAGCGATCGCTTGCAAATTGTAGTAAGTAAATCTCACCCTTGATTCCAGCGTACCGAGATTTATGTAGATGAATTACTCAGCACAAGTTGGGTAATGCACGAGTCTGGTTCCGGCGCACAGCAGACGTTTCACCAAGCCTTGCAAAGTTGGGGAATTGAACCCAGCAACCTGGATGTTGTACTTAACTTGAACACTAGCGAAATGGTGAAAGCAGTTGTAGAAACCGGCGTTGGTGCAGCTGCAATTCCAGAATCTATGGTAAAAAAAGAATTGCGACTGGGGACATTACATGCAGTGCGAATTATCGAGTTGCAAAAAAAATCTACGAAGAAATTAGAAATTTTTCAGCCTGTTTGGAAAGTGAAACACCGCCAACGTTTTCATACACGGGTGATGATAGCTTTTGAAAATCTTCTCATGCAAGAGAATGTACAAGTTGCTTAACTTGTCGATAAATTAGTATAGTCAACTATTTTTTTTCACTAAAATCATTAAACAAACACAACTTGCTGCTAGTTTTATTAGGCTTAAAGCTTCAGTTGTTAAAATAATCAATCCACCTAATATTATTAACACAAAAGGTAAAATATAACTACTATATTGACTTAAAATATCTGCAACTTTTGTTTGATAAGTCAATTTATAAGCTAAATAACACCAAACTGCTATTAATATAAAAAATACTCCAATAATAATTAGAAACTTGCCTAAATTACTACTAGCAAATAACGGCACATAGACGCTAATATTATCACTTCCATTAGCGATCGTGATAGCTGCAACGCTGTAAGTTTGGACGTTAAAAAGACTTGTAGCATTTGAATCTTGATATTCTACTGTTGCAACTGCAACCTCTTGAGTTTCGTTTTCTTCTCGATTGATTAAACTGCTGATGCCCATTGATATTGGTATTAATCCCAGCAGTCCAATCCAATTGGGTGGTATGATTAACCCACCGAATAACCCAGGAAGACTGGCAATCACTAACACTGTAAAGCCTAAATATTGACCAGCAACAATGTGTCGATACCTGAAGTTAGAATCTATTTGCGAAAACAGCAGTAATAAAATAACGATATCATCAATATTAGTGGCAATGAAGGCTGAGACTCCAACTAAGAGTGTAGTAATCAACTCACTCATTTCAATATATCCTGATTTGTTTATTAAGTACCTAACTATGATATGCAGCTTAAAATTCTTATTTTATAGGTTAAGCAGTATTTCTGACAACCCTAAATGAGTAAAATTAGTACAACTATTACTGAAGCAATTATTGCCTTTGCCGCCACCAATATTGACGACATTATTATACTACTGCTATTTTTTTCAGAGATAAATACTCAATTTCGCCGTCGGCATATTTTTGTTGGACAGTATCTTGGTTTTTCCGCCATCGTTGTTGCCAGTTTACCAGGTTTCTTTGGAAGTTTATTAGTACCAAGAGCCTGGATAGGATTATTGGGAATTTTGCCAATAGCAATCGGTATCAAGCAATTACTGAATCAAGAAACAGAAAATCCAGAAGTTCAGACTGTTACAACTAATTTAAAGCCATCGACTAATAATAATCCTGTATTAACTTTTATCTTGAGTATTTTAAGTCCCCAAACTTACAAATTTGCGGCAGTTACCTTTGCTAATGGTGGTGATAATATTGGCATTTATATTCCCTTATTCTCTGGTCAAAGTCTTACGAGCTTACTGGTAATACTGATAGTTTTTCTGATTATGACAGGAGTTTGGTATTTTATTGCTTACTTATTAGCTCGTCAAGCCACAATGGTCTATATTTTAACTCGTTATGGTAAAACTGCTGTACCATTTATATTGATTAGCTTAGGTTTCTACATTATGTATGAAAGGGGTACATTTGCCCTATTACCTGGGATAAAATAGATTTTCTGTTATCTATAAAATTTCTAAATCAGTTTTTTTCCTCTGCGATTATTTAAATTCGCTTCAATATCAAGAGCAATAGTACCACTAAACGGAATTTTCAATGGCCCAAAAACCTTTTAATCAGAGTTTTTGGGCTGTTTTGAATGGTAGTTTGATTTTTGCAATTATCCATAAATTTTGTTTATCGTTTTGAAAAGAAAGAATATTTGCTTTTATTGAGTCAAAGGAAATATATTGAGTTCAGACAAGGTTAAAGGATCTTGCTGAGAAAAAATCACTATTTGATTTGATAGCGATCGCCTCTAGAACATCCAAAACTTATCTGTCTGCTGATGCTAGGCAAAACAGTGGAACAAACGCCTAATATACCCTCAACTTTAAAATTAGAGAGGGACTAGAAAACCAGAATTAAATCATTGCGAGCAACAAACATGAGTTGGTTAATTGGTACTCTAATTATCGGAATTTCTGCTGCTTTTGCAACTACCTTTGATGATAATTTGTATTTGACGGCATTCTTTGGAAAAGTTAATCATACCTTTCGTCCCAAACACATTATTATCGGTGAATTTCTGGGATTCACTGCTTTGGTATTTGCCAGTCTTCCTGGGTTTTTCGGTGGTCTAATCATTCCACATACCTGGATTGGATTACTAGGTTTTCTTCCAATCGCTATTGGTATTAATCATCTCATGACTAGAGAAAATGAGGAAGAGGCAGTACAAGCTGTATCAATTAACTTAAATCATGTAAAACCTCAGCGCCAGAAAAAATCGCTATTGGCGACTATCCGCGACCCTCAAACCTATCGCGTTTCTGCTGTCACCATTGCCAATGGAGGAAATAATATTGGTATCTACGTGCCGTTATTTGCTAGTAGCAATCTTCCAAGTTTAGGAGTAATTTTGTCTGTTTGCTACTTAACAGTTGGGCTGTGGTGTTTTCTATCTTACAACCTGACTCGTAACCCTCTAATGGCTCCCGTTCTAGCTCGCTATGGTCGGAAAATCTTTCCCTTCGTATTAATCTGGTTGGGACTCTCCATTCTGATGAAGAGTGAAACGTATCTACTGTTACCTAGCATTGGAATGTTTTCTAATTAAGCGTAAAAGCACCTACGCGTTTTAGTCGGAAACTCACTACTTTTACTAAAGTAACTAGCAAAACTAAAAACGTCAGGATTCAAAAAATAGCTTATGAGTTTTAATGTTTTGCTATTGTTTTAACTACAAATAATCACAAGGAGAAACTAATGAATATACCCAATTCCAAAAAAATCACTTCCTGGATTTTAACTGCTGCATTTCTAGCATTTGCAATGGTATTTTCTCTGCTTGACCAGCCCAGCGCTCTAGCTCAACAAACATCATTGATACCTACCGAATCTACATCTGTTCCAGTAGCGTTAACTACGGAGTCGATAACAGCAAACGTTAGACGTTTATTAGAAACCAATGAATGTGTCGGGTGCAATCTGAGTGGGGTATCCTTTGAGGATGCAAACCTACAAGCCGCTAACTTGGAGGGTGCGAACTTGCAAGATGCAAAATTAGAAAAGGCTAATTTACAGGGAATAAACCTAAAATCAGCAAACTTGCAGGGAGTAGATTTAGGCAAAGCAAACATAGCACAAGCAAACCTGCAAGAAGCAAATCTATTTGATGCTGACTTAGAAAAAGCTAACTTAGAAGGGGCAAATCTACAAGGAGCAAATCTGCAAAAAGCAGACTTGCAGAAAACAAATCTCACAAATGCAAATATAGAGGGAGCTAACTTGCAAGGGGCTGATTTTGAAGATGCCATCGGACTTGTTGGAATTACGATTCATTAACTAACAGTAGTAACGCACCCTGAAGACGAAGATGGTGCGTTACTACTTTTATAATTTGCTTTTTTTGCCTCCTTCAATATTTGATATTCTCTAATAAACTAGCTTTAAGCTCACTATCATTAATATAAAATAAATCATAAACCGCAATGGTTTTTGGGGTGCAAATTTGCAGATTTTAGCCCCTACTAATACTCCTGGTACTGAGCCAAGCCATATTGGTAAAACTAAGCTCCAATCAACTGTCCCCAAGGTGAGGTGTCCAAGCGCAGTAAATACTAATAGAATTGCTGCCTGGGAAATATCTGTACCAACTAATTTCTTTGCATCCAAGCGGAAAAATGCAATCAGTACTAAGGCAAACATTGAACCGGAAGCGACGCTTGTTAGACCTACAACACAACCTAAAAATGCTCCTACACTTATCGTCTGCAAGCATCCTAGTTGAGTTGTTAAATCAAATTTGGGGATTTCAGGTAATTGTAACTGTGGGAAGAAAATTAACAGCAGCATTTGCACTAAGGCCAAAACTGTAACCAACAGAATAGTTACACCCAGCAAGTGCAACATGATGTTGTTCAAGTTATGCTCTCCATTCTGTTTAATCAGGTGCAGTATTGCTACCCCGAACAGAGAACCAGGAACGCTTCCCAAAGCTAGCCATTTTACTACCTCTACATCAAGAGTTTGCTGCTGCCAGTGTTTGATACTACCAACGACTTTCATGAGTGTAGCAGCAACAACATCAGAACTTACTGCGATCGCAGGTGGTACTTGAAAAACAAAAATCAACATCGGCGTGATCAAAGAAGCGCCACCAATTCCTGTTAGACCAACAACAATACCAACTATAAAGCTGAAGAAAGGCAACAATAAAAAGTCCATACTCCTGTCCTTAACCGGGGTTTTGTAAATGCGGCTTTCTTTAGCTGAAACTAAAAGACTGGTTGTAAAGCCTTTGTGCAGACCGTCTCACGAACTTCAACTTTTCACCAACTGCTAAAAATCTCCTAGTAAATACTAAAATCCCATCAACTTACCGTATTTTAAACTTAAAAATAGTAAAAGTCCAGTTCGGTGTGGGGTGTTACAAAAACTCTGTATATCTTTACACAAAAAAGTTAGGCTATTTCCTTAGGAAAGCCTTGCTAAAATTTATATCTATACTTCAGTGCTATTGGCTGGACACGCCTCTATTTAGGAGTTCATTTTCCTAGACTTTTATGATTTTTAGGTTTAAAATACGATAAATCGATAAAATTACTGTACTATCATGATTGACATCCAAAAAAATGGTCAAGAGTTGTTGTCACAAATTACAGAGAATTTACCTAAAACACCATTGCAAAAGATTAGAGGTGGATTTTTCTTAGTTATCGGATATTTGTTATCACCATTATGCTGGTGGAATGACTTGGTATTCAATTTACCAATTGCTTATTTATTTGGTTATATCTGTAGTCTTTTTGCTCCTAAATTACTTGTGCCCTGTATCATAATCGGTTACTGGTTATCTAATATTATTGGTATTCTCTTGATGCAAGCGGGTGCAATGGATGTTTTACAAAAACAACCCAAAGAGCGCAACTTAAAAAAAGAATTATTTACAGGCTTAGTTTCTTCAACTGCGTATACTCTTTTAATTTTGGCGTTAATCCAGTTTAAAATTATCGATACTCCTCATTTCTTCTCTGCTAGTTAGCCAAAAACTAAGGAGCATCCACTTTGGGAAAAAACATTACCGCAAAAAGGGTGCGTAAATCAAAATTGCGTAGTTTACCGCCGTAGGTATCGCACTGCACTGATTGTCGGTGACGTTTACTAAGTAAAATATTTTATTAATTCGTAGCTAATTCAATTAAGTAAAACTTCGCGTTACTTTGCGTTATTCTGCGTTTCAAAACGTTACGATTTTATGCAAAGCTGTAGACGCTGGTTCATCCTAGCTCTTGCAGGAATGAGTTTTACCCTCGTCTTACTGTAAAATTACTTTAATTTTAAAAGCTCAGTCAGGTTTAAAAGTCTAGGAGCATCCTTAGTCATAATTAAAGGTAATTTACCATCCCATTTTTCTATTGCCTGTCTTTCTAAAATTTCATTAGTCAAACTATCATGTAGTAATCTGTTTACTTCTGCTTCTCCTTTAGCTAAATTGACCTTAGTCTCTGCTTCTTTTTCCGCTTTCAATGCAACAAAATCTGCTTGTTTTGCATCTTGTTGTGCAATCTGTTTTGCCTCTACTGCTTCACTAAACTTAGGTGAAAAGTTAACATTAACTAGTGAAATATCGTCAACTCCAAGATGATAATTATGCAATTTTGTTGTCAATAAACTATCAAATCCCGATTTTACTTCTCCTCGTTTTGTGACTATTTCTTCGGCTGTATATTTTGCTATAACTGCTTTTAAAACTTCTTCTACGGCAGGATTAATTAGTTTTTCAACTACGTCTTTTTCATCACCAATATCTTGAAAAACTACATTTGTTTGTTCAGATAGAATATGCCAGTTTAATGCCACATCTGTAAATATATCTTGCAAATCTTTAGAATAAGCTTCAGAAACAATTTCTTGTTTTTGAACCCTCACACTAATTTTTTTTCACTGTATTAACAATAGGAATTATCATATGTATCCCCTCGCCAAGTACTGTTTTTTGTACTCTGCCAAACTGCATTAATACACCTCGTTCTCCTGGATTTATCACTATAAAAGGTGTCAACAAAATTGTGATTAAAAATAAAAGCGCAGTTAGTTTACCCGCACCATTTGTAAACTTGATTTGTTTCATATTTAGCAAAATAACTGTTATTCTGTAAAATTTATTAATAAATATTTATTCATACTACATTAAATTGATAGGAATAAGCTAGTTAACAACTAATGTATATGAGTATGTCATAGTTTTATCTGCAAAACAAGCTGCCAATAGTGAGAGATGGTATCACAAAAAGTTCCGCAACTGCGACCACTGGTGAACGTGCGAACGGGATATCTGACTTTTATAAAATTCGCGGCTACACAAACAAAGCCCACCTTTCCTTCCCTACGGGAGGTTGCGCGAACAGAACGCTACGCGAACGTGGACTAAGAGAAAATTAAGTTTTTTAACCTATAGAGGTGGGTTTTGCCTGTGTAGACCAGGTTTCTAACCGCCCTTGTAACTGCGATCGCATCACCCTATTTAACGAGAGTAAGGGTTATTGAAGGCTTCTAAAGCAGCAATAGCCGCCTTTTGCAGGCGAAAGCTGAAGTCTACTAAATCTTTCATCATTAAGTGCCAGTTTCTCTCAGCTTCGTCCTGAATTATTGCCCAAGAGTCTTCTAAGCGATCGCGTTCTATGAGTTTCCTCCCTTCAATTAATTCCCGTGCTTGTCGCACAGCCTTCAAATATGTTTCACCCGTAAGAGTACCTGCTGAATAAGTCTCAGCTTGGGCGCGTCTTTTTAGCGCCTCAATCAGCGCTTTTGTTTCGCGCTTCACCTCATCAGTTTCGCCAGCAATTTCAGTTTCTACTAATTTGTCAGTTTAAGAACTAATTTCTACAATTACTATGGGTTCAAAGGATTCGATATTGTTAGCATTCATAGATAAACATCCTTAATTGCAAAGCTTACTCTTGGATGAAAACAGCACTCTTATATTATAATGCGTAGACGGGTAGCCATTTGTTGTTAGACATCACTTGACTTGTTAACACTTGACCAAGTTAAATCACACAAGGAGATGATTCGACAAAAAATTGAATATGCTACAACAAGAAGAAATTCGCAATCCGATCGCTATTAGTTTAGGTGCGATCGCAGGTGCTTTAAGTCGCTACTATCTGACATTATGGTTTGCCCAACGCTTCGGCAACAGTTTTCCTTATGGTACTTTTTTTATTAATCTTAGCGGTTGTTTAGCAATGGGATTTTTCGCTACCCTAGCTGTAGAGAAGGTAGCAATTATTTCCCCAGAAATGCGGTTATTAGTAGCAACAGGCTTTTTAGGAGCATATACAACTTTTTCTACCTACGGTTTAGATACTATTTCCTTATTAAGTAATAGCACTTTGTTAACAACAGCTATCTACTGGGCTGGCAGCGCCATCATCGGAATTATCAGCGTTCAGTTAGGGGTAATTCTGGCCAGATTGTGGAGGTAGATAAATCAGGGAGATATATAAGAAGGTAGTATAAAAATATTCAAAGTCAGAAAATCATTTTGCCAAACTTACCCAAAAAGCTAAGTTTACAACCACTACGTGAAAGCGATCGCACAACAGACTTGGTTATTTTCTATATTTAATCAAATGCCAGAGAGCGAGAGTATGCGAATTATTAAAATACGTTCTTATGTAGGTGAAGACGGAATATTACATCTAGATATTCCTGTAGAAATGAAAGAAACTGAATTAGAAGTAACTATGACATTAAAACCCATAAAAAAACAACCTGCTTCTTTAGAAGAGGAAGAACTAAGGCAATTACAATGGTATGAGTTTATTGATAAAACTTATGGCTGTTTAGCAGATGACCCAATCATAAGACATTCTCAAGGAGAATATGAACAACGAGAATCAATAGAATGATTTATTTGTTAGATACTAATGCCTGTATTATTTATATTAATGGTAGAAATATAAATTTACGGCGCAGATTAGAAAACAACTCGGATTTAGATATTGTTATTTGTTCTATTGTTAAAGCTGAATTATTTTATGGTGCAAAGAGAAGTAATAATCCAGTTCGCAGTCTAGCTTTACAAAAAGTATTTTTGAGTAGATTTACTTCATTACCATTTGATGATATTGCAGCAGAAATATTTGGCGATATCTGCTCTCACCTGGCTAATTTGGGAACTACTATTGGCACTTATTGCAAATTGCAGCGATCGCTTTGGCAAATAATCTGATTTTAGTAACTCATAATGTAGATGAGTTTAGCCGTGTACAAGAGTTACAGCTTGAGGGTTGGGAAGCAGAAGGATAAGTATTTTATTGTGATTAGAGTTAAGAATGACCCACAGTAGACTACAACAATAGCTATTAAGCAAATTCTCTTAAGATTTTAAAAAAGCAAGGAATATGATATTTAGTATGATTACTTTGTTCTGAATAAAATCTTCCTATTTCTAACAAGAGTTGATCTTTAAATGTCTGAACTGAAGAAGTCCAGTCACTTGGTGGTTGAATTTGGTTCCAATAATACTTAGCTTTTTTGAGTGTCAATAAAGCTAAAATTAACTCATTCTTTTGCGTATCATTTTGAGCATTTTGAAACTGTTCTCTCCATGAATCTCTCAATTTATCTATTGCAGTACAATCTAATCCAGAGAAATGACTAATGCGATTAGATACTTTTGATAAATTACTTTTTAAATCATAATCAGTAATTATAGTATCTGCCATAGTCAGATAAATATTTCTAAGTACTAGAGAACTACTATTATAAACTGTAGAAAAACTATCAAATATTGGTTGTAGTTCAGGTATGATAAAATATGCTTCTTTATGTATTAAACCCGTAACCCATATACGATGCTGTTTTGCATTTTCTTCATTTATATTGAGTTTTGTATAAAGATCACAGAAAATTGCTTCTGTATCTGAAAAACTATAACTATATTCTTTTGCTATATTTTGTGTTTGTAAATCAACATCTACAATTGCAAAAAGTTTTTCTAAACTTAAATAAGAGTTATCCTTATTTTCATCATGCAACTTTGAAAGAGTAAAATATGTATCTAATACATCTTTACGATCTCCGCAGTTAAAAAACTCTGGTCGATATTGACTCCATAATTTTGGAACACACGCCTTGTAAAAGTTAGCATCTGGCATCTGTTCCATCTTGCTATATGACTGAGGTGACGGTCTGCCTTCAGTGTCCCAGATACCACCTTCGCCTTCGCACAGTACAACGATCTTATTTTTAATTCTACGAGAGCTAATGATTATTTCACAATGTTGTATTAGTTCTTCTGGGTTAAGACTCATATTTAATTTTTAACTTCTTGCTTTAAAAGTTTTGGTTCTAGTTCCTTAACGTGGGCAGGTGTAAGAGCTTGACATAACTCGTATGAGTGAGTTGCCAGAATATATTGATTACTTGGCGACCATTGATTGAGGTCTGCAATTATTTGATATTGCCAATCTGGATGAAATGCTATTTCAATTTCGTCCATGAGTACAATTGCATTTTCTATATTATGGTACTTTATCCATATATAAATGCTCAATCTTTTCAACTCACCATGACTGAGGTCTTCAGGATATAGTTCTAAACCATCTTTATCTAATTTAAAACTTACACCTGACAAATCTGTATCTATATTTATTTTTTTATTAAACAATATTATATTTAAATCATTTATTAGTGCTTTGTAACTATTACCATACTCACCTTTTGTTATAGCTTCTGTAAAGTCTTTGTCTCGAGCAGACTTAAAGGCTTCAATAAGGATATCTACAGCCAGAAAATCATAAGTAAAAAAACCTGGTAGTTTAGATTTGGCTGATTTAAGCTGTGAATAGTAGTCAGTTTCGTTATCCTGTTGTTTAAATAATAGTTTTCTAGATTCTTTAGAATTAAAAAGAAAAACTTGGGTAGAAGGAGCCGCAATAAATATTTTTTGTGATAACTCTTTCATAAATATTTCTACTTCGTTCATATCTATGTTATTTATACGGCAAAGTAAAACTTCCTCTTCATCTTTATTACCATTAGCTGAATAATTACAGATATATAGTAGCTTTTCTGATTGTAAGTATTTTAAAACTCTTTGTAAGATACGTTCAATCTGCTCACGTTCTTCATAATATTTTTGAAGAGTTAATTTAAATATATCTAGTCTTGTTTGAACTTCATCTTGAAGTCTTTCTATAGATATATTTGCTATTGCTAATCTTAAAGTTCTAAATTCAAATTTTTGAAGTCTTTGGATTAACTCTCTCAGTACATAAATTCTTTCCTCAACGCTCTCAAAAGTCTCAATTTGTCTCACACTATCTAATTTAATAATAGCTCTCTCTAAATCATATATTTCTTTTTCAGTAATTGAAATTTTATTGATAATCTTCTCTAATTGATTTGAAGCAGAGAATTGTAGATAATTATCATTGTCAACCTCAGTCTTATCATTTGATATTAATAACTCCCTAAGAAAAGAGTCATTATAAGATAAAAATTCAAGCTGTACAATTTTATCCTCATTCCAGATATCAATTATGGCTAATACTCTCTTGTTAGAATTGTTATTAATCGTAAATCCATAAAGTATATTTTTCACAAACTCTTTTTTGTCAGAATCACTAGAACAATGCAATAAAACAAAAATTAATTGCAAAAGTGTACTTTTACCACCACCATTTTGACTACCAAGGGGGAAAATACTGGGGATAAATTCTGGTTCAAAAGTTATATCAACGTTCTTTAAGATGCGAAAATCTGGAACTTGGACTCGTAGTAATTTCATAAAAAGCTCCTATTGCCAAATTGATATTCACCATCTTGAATCCTCAAGTAGGGTGGGCAGTGTCCACCCTAACCTTTAAGACTTACAGATTGAGTTTAACTAAGATAGCCAGACTTAATGCAAAAAATGCTTTACACCTGAAACTTCTCAGCAATCCGCTTCATTGCCTCTTCAACATTCTCCCGGCTGTTAAACGCCGATATGCGGAAATAACCTTCACCCGCAGCACCAAAGCCAGAACCGGGTGTCCCGACAACGTTAACAGTTTGCAATAACTTATCAAAAAATTCCCAACTGGATAAACCATTGGGCGTTTTCACCCAGACATAAGGTGCATTCACGCCACCATACACCGCTAATCCGGCGGCTGTGAGTTTCTCGCGGATAATTTTGGCGTTTTCTAGATAGAAACTGACCAATCCTTTGATTTGTGTCTGTCCTTCTTCAGAATAAACCGCTTCGGCGCCCCGTTGGACGATGTAGGACACGCCATTGAATTTGGTAGATTGACGGCGATTCCACAGTTTCCATAGTTCCACATCGGAACCATCGGCGGCTTTACCTTTGAGTGTTTTCGGCACCACAGTTAACGCGCACCGGGTTCCCGTAAAACCTGCATTCTTGGAGAAAGAACGGAACTCGATGGCAACTTCCCTTGCACCTTCAATTTCATAAATGGAGTGAGGAATCGACGGATCGGTAATGTAAGCTTCGTAGGCTGCATCAAAGAAAATAATCGAGTTATTCGCTTTGGCATAGTCCACCCATGCTTTGAGATATTCCTTTGTAGCAGTTGCGCCAGTGGGGTTATTGGGGAAGCAGAGATAGATTAAATCGACTTTCTGTGCGGGGATCTCTGCGGTGAAATTGTTTTCAGCCGTAATTGGCAAATAGACTAAACCCTCAAATTCGCCTTTCTCGTTGGCATCTCCCGTATTTCCCACCATGACATTCGTGTCTACATATACGGGATAAACGGGGTCAGTAACGGCAATTATGTTGTCATTACCAAAAATTTCCAGAATGTTGCCACTGTCGCACTTAGAACCATCGGAGATAAAGATTTCTGAGGCATCGATCGCAGCTCCCCGTGCTTGGAAATCGTGAGTAGCAATTTTCTCTCGTAACCAAGCGTAACCTTGCTCTGGGCCGTAACCTTTGAAGGTATTGCGATCGCCCATTTCCTCCACCGCTTTAATCATCGCTGTGCGGCAAGCTTCTGGCAGAGGTTCGGTAACATCCCCAATGCCCAGTCGGATAATTTTAGCATCAGGATTCGCTTGTGCAAAGACATTCACCCGGCGAGCAATTTCTGGAAATAGATAACCCGCTTTCAGCTTCAGGTAGTTGTCGTTAATAGTTGCCATAGTAAAATTATGAAAAACGCCCTCAAATAGCTTACTGCTAATTTATAAGGGCGATAACTTTGTTGCGTTGCGATCGCTGATGTTAGCTGCTAGGGGAGTGGGGCGTGTGGGGAAGACCTATTGATTATTGACCCATGCCCAATGCCCAATGCCCCATTTTCTATAATCAACTAGACATTTATCGGCTGTTTATTACTGGCTGATGTGTAATAACCTTTACTATCGCCAATTCCGAACGGTGTGAGTGATTCTTTACCTGTAATCAATCTTGCTCCACGATTACGGCTGAAATAGTTCCATGCCCATTGAATTATCACTATTAATTTGTTATCAAATTCAATTAAAAAGTAAACGTGAATCAACAGCCAAAATAGCCATGCAAAGAAACCTTTAAGCTTGATAAAGCCCAAATCTACCACGGCAGAGTTGTGTCCAATCATCGCTAAACTACCCCGATCAACATAAGAAAAGGGTGGCAAACTGTCACCTGCAAGGCGCTTTTGGACTAGTTTTGCTACATATTCTCCTTGTTGCGTTGCTACAGGTGCAACACCAGGTAGTGGTTTACTATTTTGATGAGAAAAATTTGCTAAGTCACCAATTACAAAAATATTGGGATGTCCCTTAATACTCAAGTCAGATTCAACAATAATGCGTCCGGCGCGATCGCATTCGGCATCTGTGCGTTCTGCTAGTACTTTTCCCATTGCTGAAGCTTTCACACCTGCTGCCCATAATACCGTTTTTGAGGCAATTTCTTTGACTTCATCGCCTTGTTTGAGCGTAACAATATCATTCTCAATATTCGTTACCAGTGTTTTTGTCTGGACAATCACCCCCAATCGCGTCAGAGATGCTTCTGCTTCTTCTGATAACTCTGGTGCAAAAGGTGGCAGAATCCGATCTAGACCTTCTAATAACAAAATCTGGGCTTCTGATGTGTCGATGTTGCGGAAATCTTCTTTGAGAGTTTGGTTTGCTAATTCAGCGATCGCGCCCGCTAATTCTACACCAGTAGGCCCACCACCGATAATTACAAAAGTTAACCAAGCACGGCGTTTTTCTGGATCAGTTTCTTTTTCTGCGGCTTCAAACGCTGTAAAGATCCGGCGACGCATTTCTATGGCATCTTCTACGGTTTTCAAGCCTGGGGCGAATTCTTCCCAGTTGTCTTTACCAAAATAGGAATGCTTGGCACCTGTGGCCACAATTAACGTATCGTAGGCTATTGCTTCGTCACCCACAAGCACTTTTTGGGCTTCTGGATCAATATTATTCACTTCTCCTAACAGCACTTTTGTATTCTTGCTCTTACTCAGTATGGAACGCAAGGGTGAGGAAATATCAGCGGGAGATAGAGTACCTGTGGCAACTTGGTATAAGAGAGGTTGAAATAGATGAAAGTTGCGTTTATCAATCAGAGTAACGTTTACCGCCGCTTTAGCAAGTGTTTTTGCCGCATAAAGTCCACCAAAACCACCGCCAACAATCACCACTTGATGGGGTGGGTTATTGTCAAGTGAATTTACCATAAGAAATATTTTCCTGGGTAAGGATTGCTGTAACTATTCTTTACAAAATTGTATCAAACTTATCATCATTTATTCTGTATTGCTGTTTACATCTGCAACTACGATGGAACTGAGCATTGGGGACAAAGGGGATAAGCAATGCCCAATTTCGGATATTGATTTTTAGTTACTCAATTTGGGGTACAATCGAAAGCCTGCCAATTAATGACGATGCTTGCTGACAGGAGATGCTTTTATGGCCCGGATGTACTATGACGAAGATGCCAATTTAGACCTTTTGGCTGGAAAAACTATTGCCATCATCGGCTATGGTTCTCAAGGTCATGCCCACGCTCTCAATTTAAAAGATAGTGGTTTGAATGTGATTGTGGGACTATATCCGGGTAGTAAGTCAGTAGCAAAAGCTGAAACATCTGGGTTAACTGTGAAGAATGTTGCAGATGCTGCCAATGCTGCTGACTTCATCATGATTTTGTTACCTGATGAAGTTCAAAAAACGATTTACAAAAATGAGATTGAACCCAATTTAGAAGAAGGGAATGTGTTAGCCTTTGCCCACGGTTTCAATATTCACTTTGGGCAAGTTGTACCACCTGCTAACGTAGATGTGGTGATGGTAGCACCAAAAGGGCCTGGGCATTTAGTACGGCGGACTTTTGAACAGGGGGAAGGTGTACCAGCGCTATTTGCAGTTTATCAAGATGCCAGTGGTCAGGCACGCGATCGCGCAATGGCTTATGCTAAAGGTATCGGTGGTAGCCGCGCCGGTATTCTCGAAACTACTTTCCGCGAAGAAACCGAAACGGATTTATTTGGCGAACAAGCGGTATTGTGCGGTGGTTTGAGTGCTTTAATCAAAGCCGGATTTGAGACTTTGGTAGAAGCTGGTTATCAACCAGAATTGGCTTATTTTGAATGTCTCCATGAAGTCAAGCTGATTGTTGACTTGGTTGTAGAAGGCGGTTTAGCCAAAATGCGCGACAGTATTTCTAACACTGCTGAATACGGCGATTATACCCGTGGACCGCGGATTGTGACTGAACAAACTAAAGCTGAAATGCAGAAAATTCTCAGCGAAATTCAATCTGGACAATTTGCACGGGAATTTGTTCTGGAAAACCAAGCTGGAAAACCCGGATTTACCGCCTTGCGTCGCAAAGAAGCTGAACATAAAATTGAGGAAGTTGGTAAAGATTTGCGCGCTATGTTTAGCTGGTTGAAAAAGGCTTAAGTAAAAGGAAGAATGGAGCCAATACGGTTTGGATAAGAGTTCGATCCCCCAACCACTTTAAAAAGCTACGGTGTACACACAAATCCTAAAAACATAGCTTGATGAGGCTTTCCTCGTTCCCAGTCTCTGACTAAGAATGCATTCATTGAGATTCTGACTCAATGTATCACTGGAGGCAGCAGCCCATAATCAGCCGATGGCTCTATATTATTTAGATTTGCGGGGGATTTATTTAATCAGATTTGTGAATATTTCCTCCAATAACTCCTTGTTTGAAGGCTTGAGGTGCGTTATTAATCGCTGTACTAAATGACAGAGATACTAAAAACTCTGGAAAGCTCCCGCCACCCAAAACTAGAACTTGGTCTGGATTTACAAGTACAATGGTTCGCCGAATGTCATTTATTATTGGGCATATAGCGGTTCTCATTTAGATGCAGTATAAGATTATATTGCCAAGTGTAGGGACACGGCAATGCCGTACCCTTACGGGTGTACCTTACGTAAACGAGAACCGCTACAAGTACTTAATTCCGAATTGTTTTTCATATCTCTCTGAGTGGAAAATATTTAGAGAGCGATGTCTATAGCTTTTTGGCTATTAAAGTGCGATTGTCCTGACGTTACCAGAGGCGATCGCCCCGATTTTAGATTTAGCCGGGATTGCACCAGTTAATTTGGTGGTAGCCAAGTAAACGAGTGATCATATTTTTACTAAAGCAGCTTGTGTATTCTGGCTGCTTTGGTATTTATAGGTGTTAAGAGTACGATCATTTATGTTGATTACAACTGCTAATGCTAGAAGGTAGTACTATCAAGGTAAGTCATCCAGGTAAACTATCAAGTACTAGTAACTAGTTTTTCAGGCTAAGGAGTATGTGCCATGACAAATCTGAACCACCTTAACTCTGAATTATTTAAAGAAGAAACAAAAATAGAAGAAGATGATATCGCAATAGAAGAAGATGAGATAAGTGAACCATTCAACCCTACTAAAATTAGGGTTGAAACTAGACAGATTAGTGTTGACTACTTAATGGGTAGAATTAGGAATGATGAAATTGAATTATCTCCTGAATTCCAACGAAAATCCGTTTGGAATAAAATTGCTCAAAGTCGGCTTATTGAGTCAATTTTACTTCGTATTCCCATACCGGCATTCTATATTGATGCAACTAATGAAGAAAAATGGTTAGTGATAGATGGTTTACAAAGGCTAACCACTTTAAAAGAGTTTGTGATAGATAAAACACTTAAGCTAACTGGACTAGAATCATTTACTCTATTTAATGGCAAGATATATGACGAAATTCCACGAAATTATCAACGTCGTATAGAAGAAACTCTTGTCACAGTTATTTTTCTTGAACCGGGTACAGATAGTGAATTTAAACAGGCTATTTTTGAGCGGATTAATACCAGTGGTTTATCTCTATCAACCCAGGAAATTCGTCATGCTTTAAATCAAGGTAAAGCAACGAAGTTATTAGGAGATTTAGCCGTATCATCTGAATTCCAAAAAGCTACTGACAAAGGAATAAAATCAGATAGAATGGCTGATCGAGAGTGCATACTTAGAGTTTTAGTATTTTTGATAAAAAATCAAGAATTATTTCAAAGAAATACAAGCTTTAAAAAAATATTATATCAAGCTATGGCATATATAAATCTCATGTCAGACGAAGAAATAAAAATAATAACTAATAATTTCCTAAGTTTAATGAATTTAGCATTTGAGGTATTTGGTAAAGATGCTTTTCGGAAAATGAAAAAAGGAGCAAAACGCTATCCCATCAACAAGGCATTGTTTGAAGCTTGGTCAGTTAATTTATATAAACTTAATGCTCAAGAAATTGAGATTCTTAAAGAAAGGAAAGAAATTGTAAAACAAAAAATAATAGATTTGACTAATGAGGGAAAATTTAATACTACTATCTACAGGAGTACGGGAACCCTTAAGACTGTATTACACAGATTGAATGAGATAGAACAAGTTATAAAATCAGTATTATCATGATACATTCACTACATATAAAGAATTTTAAACCCTTTGAAAATCAGTTACTAGAGTTTAGATCACTAACTCTATTATCTGGACTTAATGGTATGGGTAAATCTTCAGTATTACAGTCATTACTTCTATTGCGCCAGTCTTATCAACAGAGACTTTTGCAAACAAAAGGTCTAGCTCTAAATGGTGATTTAGTGCGTATTGGTACGGCTAAAGATGCTTTATTTGAGGAAGCCAAGGAAGAAATTATTAGTTTTGAACTTGTAGTAGATTATCAAGAAAGAAAAACATGGACATGGCGCTTTAGATATGATGAACAAGCAGATGTTCTCCGCAGTGATACTGCACCAATAACGAGAGAAATACATGAATTTAGCCTGTTTGGAGATTACTTTCACTATCTGCAAGCAGAACGGCTTGGCCCTCGTAATGTCTTTGAAATGTCAGAGGATTTAGTACATCAACATTTTCAAATTGGTACTAGAGGTGAATATACAGCACATTTCCTTACCGTTTTTGGTAAATCGAACATAAATACAGTTGGACTTAAGCAAATAGGTTCACAAACGGTTGCTAAAGCTTTTGAACCTCCTAAACAAGGTGAAGTAAGCAAATTAAGCCATCCAAAAGCAGAGTCGCTATCTTTGAAGGATCAAGTGGAGGCATGGATGGGAGAAATCAGCCCTGGTACAAGAATTCATGTCAACCCAATTCCAGGCGTTGATTTAATGAGTTTGCAATACTCATTTGAAATGGGAAAAGATGTAAGTAGCAGATACCGTAATACTAATGTTGGATTTGGAATTACTTACACCTTACCAATTATTGTAGCTGTACTTGCATCCCCTCCAGATACACTGATTTTAATTGAAAATCCAGAGGCACATCTTCATCCTAAAGGACAAGCCAAAATGGGTGAGTTGTTAGCGCTGGCTGCTAGTTGTGGTGTGCAAGTGGTGATAGAAACTCATAGCGATCATGTTTTAAACGGAATTCGGCTTGCAGTTCATGGCGGCAAACTTAATCCCAAAGATTTGCAATTACATTACTTTCAGCGTCAAGAAAAACAAGGACAAGTTTTTACCGAAGTAATATCACCAAAAATTGATCGTAACGGCAGAATTGATTATTGGCCTGATGGATTTTTTGATGAATGGGAAAAAGATTTAATAACTTTACTTAAGCCAAGGGATGCGTAGCAGATGGACTTGGAAATGGTATTGAATGAGTTATCTTTGCGATCTACTGCTAATGATATTCAGATGGCTAAACAAAGAATGTCAGAATTAATTCTGACCGCACGCGAAGCAGCAGAGCTAGGTGTTAAGCCAATAATTCGCACTCATCATGAATTCTACAATACTGTATTAGCAGATAATTATTCGTTATCTAACTGGTTAATAGATAAAACTGTAAATAGAGACGATATACGATTTATTCTGACAGCAGCAAAGACACCTTTTCTCGCAGATATTCAAGATTCAGATATTGAAAATAAAAATATACTCTCAGATTTTCTGTATGAAGGAGAAAAAAGTGAAGGCTTGGGAATTGCCTATCTACTTGAATCGTTAGCATTAAGCATAAACTCAGATCAAAAATGGGAATTTAATAGTATTTCACTGGAATATACTTGGCTTGAAGATGATAATTTGAATTTAGATACAGTCACAGTTACTCATGCTAGCACCATAAAGAACGTAAAGGAAAATCTTTCTTGGATACAGGAACGTCTGAAAACGGGGGTTCGTGATGGTTGTAATTTGTGGCAACGCAAAAAAGATTTATTTCCCTCTCTCAGCTTTTGTGAAAGTGTCGGTCAACAAATACAAAGCCTTGGCAATGGTAGCCCGATGTTACGACAAATTGTCAGAAAGTTGTTTGAGCTAGAGAACTGTTGTAAAACTTGGACAGATGGAGATTTCGATTTAGACCTTGTTGCCAGTAAAGTTACTCCAGAAAGTGACTCTAGGCTTCAAAGTTTAAAGGATAAGCTAACCTTTAAGTGTCCTGATGATGTGTATCGTATATTCAGCTTACACTTAAGAATGACTGGTGCAGGAGCTTGGCGGCTTCATTTTTCTACAGAATTAGGGACTGGCCAAATCATTATTGGGTACATCGGGCCAAAAATTCAATAATCTTATAGCCTAATTAGAAAAAGTTAGAAAAAGCGATCGCCTTTATCTAGCTTCCAACAATTTACGTCCAAAAGTCCTGGCAGCCTGACCTAGCTTTACAGAAAAACTGCGATGTCTCACAATAAGCTGCTTTGCGATCGCTCGGTATCGAACCAGAAGCATAATCTTGACCAAAAATCAACTATTTATTCACATCCAGCAACCGCGAAGTTTCTAACCGACTCATCCACTTCTCTAAATAAACTCGATTACCTTTTTCGTCATTTGGATCTTTACTATCCAAAGGATAAGGCATCAGTCCCAAAATCGTTGCTGTCGTCACGCAAAACATCGATTTTTGGAAACTTATGCAAATTTGTACCCGCAAATCATCTTCACCCCGAAGACTGCGACGATAAATTTCGTGCAAATACTCTGGAAGATAGTGACGCATATCCTGCATCAACAACGTGGGAGGAATACCCGCGCCGCCGATGGGCAAAGGATCGGCATACAATGCGCCATATTGAAATCGGGTTTGATCTGGGGGAATTTGATATCCTTGGGCGTTGTATGAAACTGTCCCGTGGAAAGGAGTTCCCCGGAAGAATACTGCCTCTACATAAGGTATTGCTGTATCTGCTAAGAAGGTCAAACCAACGCTTTTGGGAATAATTTCATAGACTTCACCCCGAATTTTGACGGCATAGGTAATTGGATTTGAGGCATTTGCCACTAACCCTGTTTTAATGTGGTCTACAACTTCGGGAATCGATTTGATTTCGCCTTGGTCGTAGCGGTCTGATAAGCTGAGGAACATATCAGCCATTACTCGCCAGAATTGACCTAAACCAGTATAGTATGCAGAGACGCGCAAATATTCTGTTAGAAAATCTGGAAACAGTTGGTTAATACCCGGAATTAAAAGATTATTTTTAAATTTTGCCGCGATCACAGCTTGCGCTCTTTCTTGAAATTCTTTTGTATCTAAATATGTATCCAGTCCGCCGCCACCGTGCCACATCATGGCTTTCAAGCAATACTCGGCATATTCAAAATTAATGCGGTCATGCCACCAGTGACGGAGTAATTTCTCAAAAGAAACCTTTCCATTAAAGTATTTAAAAAATGGGAAAAATACTAAAAACTGATGCTCGGCAATATAAATAAGATTTTTTGAGTAAGCATCTAAAACTACGCCATAGCTTTTAAGAATACCAACAACTTCCAGCACATTTTCTGGACTATCGGGGAGTAATGCCTCTTCTTTTTGCAAACGTTCAATATACTCAGCTAAGGGATTGTGAGTAGCTTTCTTTTTAATAGTTACCATCGCTAATTCTCCAAAAGTCATTTGTCATTTGTCATTTGTCATTTGTCATTTGTTATTTGTCATTTGTCATTTGTCATTGGGTATGATTATTCTCCTTGTCTCCTTGTCCCTAATCCCTAGTCTCTATTGCCTTATCCAAGAACACTGTTTCTACTACGTTTTGGGTATTTACCATTGCTGTAATTGTTGGTTCAATCCAGCGCCCTAACCAACTAGGTTGAATGCCGAAAATCACAATCAGTACAGCTAAAATTGCAGCTGGGGCGCGATCGCTCCAATACACCCGTGGTAAGTTGGTAACTTGGGCAGACAAGCGGCCAAAAAAGGCGCGGTTGAGGAGTATGAGAAAGTAAACCGCAGTTAAACCTGTACCAAGCATTGATAGGAGCGTTTGCACCGGAAAAACTGGGAAACTGCCCCGAAAAATGATGAATTCGGAAATAAACCCCACCATTCCCGGTATACCAGCACTGGCCATGACTCCCATAACAATTAAGCTACCAATTACGGGCATACCTCGTTCTGGGTTCAGCAATCCTTGGACGACTTCTAAATCTCGGCTTCCAGCTTTTTTATACACAACCCCTACTAGTAAAAATAGCATGGCGGAAATCAAGCCGTGGCTAATCATCTGCATCACAGCACCCAACACACTCAAAGGTGTGGCTGCCGCCGCCGCTAAAAGCACGTAGCCCATGTGTCCAATAGAACTGTATGCTACCATTTTTTTCATGTCTGTTTGAGCGATCGCGCAGGATGCACCATACAGTACACTTACCACTGCCCAAGTTGCTAACCAAGGAGCCACATAAGCCCAGGCTTCTGGTAACAAGTTCATGCCAAATCGCAGTAAGCCGTAAGTTCCCAACTTCAACAGCACCCCAGCCAATAGCACTGAAATCGGTGTAGAAGCTTCAACGTGAGCATCTGGCAACCAAGTATGGAAGGGAACCAGGGGAATTTTAATTCCGAAGCCTACTAAAAGTCCCGCTAGCAGTAAAAGCTGTGTAGCTAGAGGTAAAGTCGTAGTGTTTAAGGTTGCTAGTGCAAAGTTAGAGGAACCACTCAGCCAAACCATGCCGAGGAAACTTGCTAAAATAAAAAATCCCGAAACGGCAGTATAAATGAGAAATTTTGTAGCAGCATAACCCCGCTTGGTCCCACCCCAAATGGCTATCAACAGATACAGCGGAATTAGTTCTAATTCGTAAAACAGGAAAAATAGCAGTAAATCCTGTGCCAGAAAGGCTCCTGTCACCCCAGCGCTTAATAATAGTATCAAAGAGTAATAAAATTTAGGACGCTGTAGAGATTCATCGCTGCTGTAAATAGCAATGCAAGTTAACAATCCATTTAAAACCAGCAATGGCAAAGATAAACCATCTATCCCAAGGTTATAGTTTAAGCCTAAGACATCTACCCAAGGGATAGATTCGGCAAACTGTTGGGTAATTTCCGCTGGATGGAATTGAATTGCTAGTATGATTGTCCACAGGAAAGCGATACTGGCAAAGACCAAAGCCACTCTCCGGGCAAATTTCCCACTGATACCAGAGGGCGAGAAACCAATTAAAGCTGCACCGATTAAGGGCACTAGAATTAAAACACTAAGCATAAGCAGTTATGGAATGGGGAGTAGGGAGTGGGGAGTAGAGGAGAAAGAAGTAATTTTTCATTTTCCCCAATGACCAATGACAAATGACCAATGACAAATGACCAATGACCTTTAAAAAGGTAATTTATCTAGTAAACCCGATGACCAGCTGATGAAAAAACCCAGGACGCTGACAACTACTAGGATGGTCAACATATAGCCCTGGGATTGTCCAGAAATGCTGTACTTTAAACTTTGTCCGCTAAGAATTGTCGCAAACCCAACCAAGTTTACTAGACCGTCAACCAAGTAGCGATCGCTCCAAGATGAAACTCTAGACAGCAGTGCTACTGCACTCACCACCGTTACACGATAAACTCGGTCAATATAAAAATCATAACCTAACAAGTCTTGCAGAAATCTCCACGCCAAGATTCTGGATCTTGACCAAGCTTTGTGCAGATAAACTGTACATCCTATACCTACCCCCACTAGGGTAGAAGCAAACAACGCTAACGCCACGTACCAATTAATACTTTCCCAATCGGGCAACAAGTACCATTGCTGTAGCATCAGAGGTAAAAGCAGAGTCAGCACTGTGAGAATTACCATTGGCAAAGCCATCTGCCAACCAACTTCCGGGGTGCGACGGGTCTTTTGTTGCGGTTTCCCCCAGAAGACTAATCTAAATACTCTGGTCAAGTTCAATGCTGTCAAGCCATTGACCAATAATAAAACCCCAATCACCCAAGGGCTAATGTTCACGAAACCGTCAGCCCATGATAGCATTGCCCAAAAGCTTCCCAGTGGTAGCAGTGATACCATCCCTGCTGAACCAACAACAAAAGCACTGGTTGTAGCTGGCATCCGTGACCATAGACCGCCCATTTCTGTTAAATCTTGGCTTTGGGTAGTTAATATGACTGAACCCGAACTCATAAATAATAATGCTTTAGCGATCGCATGAGTTAACAGCAACATCAAGGCTACACCCCCTTGCTGCAACCCCACTGCTAAAAACACTAAGCCCATGTATGCACTAGTAGAATGAGATAGCGATCGCTTAATATCAATTTGAGCTATAGATACTAATGTTGCCCCAATCGCTGTCACCGTACCCATGACTACCAATACATTCAAGGCAACTGGTGACAGTGCTAACAATGGTTGCAGTTTATACAGTAAATAAGCACCACCAGCTACTACCAGCGAATTCCGCATTACCGAAGCGGGGTTTGGCCCTTCCATCGCCTCATCTAACCACAAGTGCAGGGGAAATTGGGCACATTTACCAGCAGGCCCAGCAATTAACGCCAACCCCAGCAACGTCGATGTCATTGGGCTTAAATTAGCTGTTTGCGCCCACTCATATAAATCGGAAAAGTTCAAACTGCCAGCTAAGGTGGAAAGCGTCACCACACCCATCAGCAGCAACAAATCTCCCACCCGTTTGGTTAAAAACGCATCTCGCGCCGCCGTCACTACTAGCGGTTGAGCATACCAGAACCCCACTAGCAAGTAAGTTGAAAGCGTCAATACTTCCAAAAGGGCATAGCTGAGAAACAAAGAATCACTTATGGCTAGACTACTCAGTGCCGCTTCAAAAAATCCGAGCAACGCGAAAAAACGCGCTAACGACCAGTCCTTTTCCATGTAACCCAAGGCGTAAACTTGTGTCAGTAAGCTTAACCCTGTAATTAAAACTGTTGCCCCAATACTGACTGGCGATAGTTCTAAGGCAAAGGACAAGTCGAAATCCGCAGCTTTGAACCAAGTAACTAGTAACTTTTCTGGTTCTCTATCCCAGATATTTTTAAATACAAACAGGCTATGAACAAAAGCCAAAACAGTCGTTAACAAATTGATATATGCCGCAGGTCTTGGACCTGTTCGCTGAATTATTCCTATTCCCCACGGCAACGTCAAAATTGCGCCCAATAAGCTATAAAAAGGCACAAACCAACTTGTTGAAAATAGAAATTGATTCATTTAAATTTCCCTTGATGACTCAGCCTTAATTTAAAAAAACTTTCAAACAATTATTTAATAAAATTAATTTACCAAAACATCGATATTTTTTACTATTGTTTCAACTAAATTCCAGCAAGTACTTTTACTTAACTTGCCCGATTAAACATAAGTAAAATATAACGTTATATAAGTAAAAGCATTTACTTGCCTTAACATCACCTCCGATTTTAAATTTTTATTTCTACTTTAAGCAAAGTACTTTATACGATATATTTGAAAAAATTATCTGATTTTCACCTAGTCATTGTACATATAGCAATATTTGAGAAAACATAGAGACAGCAGAAGATACAGCTCCTGAGCATCCCTCCGCAGATAGGATTAGCCTTGGTTATGAATGTCATTTTGTAAATGTGATAAAGAAATTATAAAGCATAAGTGGCTGCTCTAGGAATCAGTGAACTTTGATTGACCAGAAAGCCTTATTAATTTTTGTTAAGTTTTTTAAAACTTTATTATCATAAACTATTATAGTGATTTATATTGTCAGGGACGCCAAGCTTTCCTATGCTTAATTTGGAAGTGTTTTCTTAGCTCTAAGATAAAGCTCTCCCCGTCAAAAATTTCAAACGACAGTACTGATTAGATTCATTTTGTAGGAGTTCTGCGATGCCAATTGCAGTTGGAATGATTGAAACGAAGGGCTTTCCAGCAATAGTAGAAGCTGCTGATGCGATGGTGAAAGCCGCCCGTGTCACCTTAGTAGGGTATGAGAAAATTGGTAGCGCTCGCGTCACCGTGATTGTTCGGGGAGATGTATCGGAAGTGCAAGCTTCTGTAGCAGCTGGGGTTGAAGCGGCGAAAAGAGTCAATGGTGGTGAAGTGTTATCCACACACATTATTGCTCGTCCTCACGAAAACCTGGAATACGTCTTGCCGATCCGTTACACAGAAGCTGTGGAACAGTTCCGTACTTAAAAGCTGTTTAAACAAAGTAATTAACGCTCTTTGCCTGATTGAGCATCACTTTTGTCCAAGGCTAAAAACTTTGAAATAAGGATTAAAACTAATGTCGATCGCAGTAGGAATGGTTGAAACGCTAGGCTTTCCAGCAGTAGTAGAAGCTGCTGATGCAATGGTGAAAGCGGCCCGTGTTACGCTAGTAGGCTATGAAAAAATTGGTAGTGGTCGGGTGACAGTGATTGTCCGGGGTGACGTATCAGAAGTGCAAGCTTCCGTGGCCGCAGGTGTTGAATCTGTAAAGCGAGTCTTCGGCGGACAAGTGTTATCCACTCACATCATTGCTCGTCCTCACGAAAACTTGGAATACGTTCTGCCAATTCGTTATACCGAAGATGTAGAGCAGTTCCGGGAAAATGTGAATGCAATTCGTCCTTTTGGTAGAAGACCGTAATTTGTAATGCAAGTCGCCAAAGTTCGCGGCACAGTAGTCAGCACACAAAAAGATCCAAGTCTCAGAGGTGTCAAACTACTGTTGTTACAATTAGTAGATGAAGACGGAAACATCCTACCAGAATATGAGGTAGCAGCAGATAGTGTAGGAGCAGGAGTAGATGAGTGGGTACTTGTCAGTCGTGGCAGTGCCGCTCGTCAAGTTCTTGGTAACGAACAACGACCATTAGATGCAGTAGTGGTGGCGATCATAGATACTATTCACGTTGAAGATCGCCTCATTTACAGCAAAAAAGATCAATATCGATAGTCATTGGTCATTGGTCATTAGTCATTAGTCATTAGCTCTCGACAAAGGACAAATGACTAATGACAGACAATATCAGGAGGAATCTTGCGATGGCAGTCCGCAGCACGGCGGCACCCCCAACCCCGTGGTCAAAGAATTTAGCTGAAGCCCAAATCCATCAAACTGCCTTTGTACATCCATTTTCCCATTTAATTGGGGATGTACGAATAGGCGCAAATGTAATCGTTGCTCCGGGGACTACGATTCGAGCGGATGAAGGCACACCTTTTTATATTGGTGAAAACACCAATATTCAAGATGGTGTTGTGATTCATGGGTTGGCGGAAGGTCGAGTAATTGGCGATGACCAAAATAAATACTCGGTATGGGTTGGCAAAAATGCTTGCATTACCCACATGGCTTTAATTCACGGGCCAGCTTATGTAGGGGATAATTCCTTCATTGGCTTTCGCTCTACAGTCTTTAATGCCAGGGTGGGTGCAGGTTGCATCGTGATGATGCACGCTTTGATTCAAGACGTAGAGATTCCCCCAGGGAAGTATGTACCTTCGGGAGCGATAATTACCAACCAGCAGCAAGCTGACCGCTTGCCAGATGTGCAAGATCAGGATAAGGAATTTGCTCATCATGTGGTTGGAATTAATCAAGCACTACGAGCTGGTTATCTCTGTGCTGCGGATAGCAAATGTATAGCACCCATTCGGGATGAAATTGCTAAATCTTATACAGGTAATGGTATTACTGTCATAGAGTTGGAAAGGAGTAGTGACGTGTCGAGCAATAGCTTGGGTGCAGAAACAATAGAGCAGTTGCGCTATCTATTGGAGCAGGGGTATAAGATTGGTACGGAACACGTAGATCAAAGACGGTTCCGCACAGGTTGTTGGACGAGTTGCCAGCCTCTTGAACCGAGATCCATCGGTGATGCGATCGCAGCATTAGAAAGCTGTATAAGAGACCATAGCGGCGAGTATGTCCGGCTGTTTGGCATTGACAAAGGTAGACGGCGCGTCCTAGAAACCATTATTCAACGCCCAGATGGTGATGTTAAACCAGCTACCAGCTTTAAAGCTCCCGGTGCTAGTCATAGCAATGGCAGTTACAAGAGCAATGGTAATGGTAACAACTTTGGCAGTGGCAAAGTCAATGGCGAAACTGTAGAGCAAATCCGCCAACTCTTGGCAGGTGGTTACAAAGTTGGCATGGAACACGTAGATGAGCGTCGGTTCCGAACTGGTTCCTGGACTAGCTGCAAGTCAATTGAAGCAACTTCCATAAATCAAGTCATCTCCGCCTTGGAAGAATGTATAGAAAGTCATCAAGGCGAGTATGTGCGTTTAATCGGCATTGACACCAAAGCCAAACGGCGGGTATTAGAAAGCATTATCCAACGTCCCAACGGTCAAGTAGCCTCCTCTGGCAGCCAGAAATCATTTACTACTTCTGCTACGGCAACAGCTACCAGTACTCGTTTAAGTACAGAAGTTGTAGACCAGGTGCGGCAATTATTGAGTAGTGGATATAAAATTAGCATTGAACACGTAGATGAACGGCGGTTCCGTACAGGTTCCTGGACTAGTACTGGTCAAATTCAAGCCTCCTCTGAAAGAGAAGCGATCGCAGCCGTAGAAGGGCATCTCGGCACATACCAAGGGGAATATGTCCGCTTAATTGGTATTGAC
>NZ_JBGTFY010000386.1:0-1901 GCF_041747015.1 Nostoc sp. | reverse complement strand
AGTAATTTTATCTGCGATCGCTAATAACCCCAATGGCTTTGATACTAATAATCTCACCAGGCTGCTGCAATTGGACTCTGGTCAGAATTTTAGATTTTTGTTAGTTCAAGACGGTACGCTTGATGCTGTACGCAATGATCCAAATTCCATCGGCAAGTTACTGTTTTCTAGTGTCCCAACCCAAAAAATTACCGACTTGGGTGATAATAGTTTCTCTCTGGGTTGGAAGGATGCTTCTGGTAAGAGTTCTACAGATTTTAATGATCTGGTGGTGAAAATTAACCTGAGTGATCAAGCTTTACCTTTAGGTACAAATCTCCAAGGTCAATTCCAAGGTGAATTGATTGATTTACGAGATGTCGAACAATCAGTTCAAGCTGAATTTAATGTTTACAGAGAGGCATCTTACAACAATTACGTCGGCTTTTATCAGGTGACTGATCAAAATGGGGGAATTGATACCAATGGCGATGGCATCGCTGATGTTCTTACGGGACAGGCTGGTTATATTCAAGCTGCTGTGAGTAGTCGGGTTGCTGGTATTGATTTATCTGTGAGTAATCAAGGTTCTGCTAGTTTTACTGGTACTTTCCAACCTGGTGCGATTTTTGCTCCCTTTATTATTGTGAATGCTACTCCTGATGCGCTTTTAGATAACAATTCTAGTAATGATCCGGCGGTTTATTTCCCGTTCTTGGGTGCTAATTCTGATAATACGGATCACATTAGTTTGTTAGCTAGTAATACTTTTGGCTTTGAGGATTTAGCCAATGGTGGCGACAAGGATTTCAATGATCTGATTATCAAAGTTAATTTGGCAACTACAATTTAGTCATCTTATCCAAGAAGCCGTGAACGAATGTTCAAGAGTTTAACCCCGAATGGCACTAAGAAAAGCCGAAACGCTTGTGGATGCTGCACTGAGTAATCCCCCTTGGTTTTTGGCTGAAAACCAGGATTGTGGTGTTGAGCGTGAAGAAGGCAGTTTTTCCGCCGCACCTGTAGCTCAAAATGAATTTTCTTCAACTTCAGCGATGGCTAATCAAACACAGGGGCAAGTACAACAGGGTTATTCTGCTTCTCTACGAGACGCTACGCGAACGTTGTTGGTTGAAAAATCGGTTTCGGGTGTAGAAGTCAAAACAGTTAATGAGGGTGAAGGTTGCGCCGTGTCCGTCCCCAATGCTGAAAAATGGTCACATGAGGCGATTGTGGCGAGATCAAATATGCGACCGGAGCGTATGCAAAAACTCAAGCTTGCGGCGAATTCGAGTTTTGACTTCTTGCAGGAATGCTGGAATGATGATCCGGCGCTGGTGAGCGCAATCAAGAAGTTGCAGGCGAAGTTTCCGCAGTGGAATAACAGCACTTACGGCAGCTATGAGGTACATCCCCAAATCTGAAAGCTTTGAAAGGAGAGGGCAAGGAGAAAAACTGTATTGCATAATAGCCGGAAGCGCTGTATCGTTTGCGTGGATAGGGTGCGCTCTGCTTCGGCTTGTCGCTTTCCATCACATATCTCAAAGAAGCACTCCGAACAAGGATTGGGGTCAAGTCACCAGAGGCTGTATTTGTCGCTGCTTGTAAAAAGGGGAAAAAGCCAGAGGCAGCACAGGTTAAATCTGAGATAACGGCTTGGCGCTGACTTCCTGTGACATTGGTTTGGGTATAGGTCTGTTTACATCTCTGAAATTGACTCACTTAATTTCGGCTTATCGTCTTCAAGAAAATAATTTATTAAAATTATCTCAAGGAATGGGTTACAGCACTTCCGTCTGTAATGAGGTACACTTTAAATTAAAGTATAAATATTTTTAAATGAAGTCATACTCTATCGATCTTCGAGAAAAAATAGTTGCAGCACATGTTCAGAAAAACATCTCAATCAGGAAAGTAGCTAA